>NZ_JXIS01000186.1:0-17612 GCF_000836715.1 Bacillus sp. L_1B0_5
CGGGGGCGCAGTAATTATTAAAAACAGTTTAAAAATGATTTTAAAGCAAAAAGGACGACTCAAAAATGTAATCTTTGTAGATAATCCGTTATTTACAAATGCACGAGGATTATTAGTTTATACTTGTTCGCCAAAATATAGAGAGCATAAGCAAAAAGAGTTAGGATTTACAAACTTAACGATAAGTTAGTTGGTGGAAGTATGCGATCTAGGCGATATAAACGTGGTGATCGAGTAAAAATCAATATTCATAAATCGGTATCACCTGAAATGCTTGCGTGGCTGAATAAACAATCAAATCCAACTAATTTCTTCTTTTTTGCTGCGCAGCAACTATTTAAACAAGTAGGAGATATTGACGTTTCAAAAGCTTTACCAAGCAGCCATGTTTTCTCATTATATGTGGAGCCTTCATCCTTATTAAAAGTCGAAGTAAACCCTTTTAAAAACATGACACTAGAAGCAAATACATCCACCGAAAATGCAAAAAAAAAATTATGGGAATCTGTTGATCAATTAGATTGTCCATTTTTTTAAACATAGAAAAATATAAGAAGTCCCCATCACTATACATACGAATACAGTGATGGGGTTTTGTTTGTAAATGGAAGGGGCACAATACAATTTGTGCCCCTTCTGTTAATTATTTGTTTGTCTAAATTTCAGATGTATGTTTAGAAACGGCAGTAATTATGCTTTCCCAATCATTTGGATGATTTTCATGACCTGCCCCTTTAAGAGTTAATAGTACTGAGTTTGGAATTTCATCAATTAGTGCGAGGCCATGTTCAAGTGGGAGTGCTGTATCGTCTGTTCCGTGAATAACCAATGTTGGTGCTTGTATGGAGTGAAGTACACCTTCATATGCATCATCACCTTGAAGTAAAGCGTGATTAAACATACTTAATAAATTGTTTGCGCGTTCTATTTCTTGTTTTACTTGTGTATAAACTCTATTTTCATCAAATATTCGTTCTGATCCACATAATAGACGAGATCCTGAAACTAAATACTCTGCCACATCATTTTTATTTGTCCAATCTATACTTGTGCCATTTACATGATGTGTTAAAATCCTTTCATCCATTGGGGGTAAATCGCGAGTATTGTCATCAGATCCTATTACACTAGTCGCTAGTAAAGTTAGCGTCAAAATTCTTTCGGGATGTTTTACAGCTGCAATTTGAGCAATCATACCACCTAATGACATACCAAAAAGATGGACTTTATCAATATGATAAGCGTCTAATACCCCGATTGCATCTTCAGCCATATCTGTTACTGAATAATTTGAAGTGCCAGGTTCATATGTAACAGAGCGTCCAACATCACGGTTATCAAAGCGAATAACAAATTTCCCTGTGTTCGCCAACTGTTCACAAAATTCTTCATCCCAATATATCATTGAACAAGTAGCTCCCATAATTAATAAAATAGCGGGATCATTAGAGTTACCGAAGCTTTCTGTACATATATCAATACCGTTTATTTTAAATATCTTTTCACTCATAGAGTTCACTCCATTTCTTTTGAATTTAATTAAAAATACAATTTTGAATGATTCTAAGGTGTGTGTAAGATTCATTTTTGAATTCACAACGATTCATGCATAATTACCCCCAAAAATAAGTATATGGTAATTCAAGGCAAAAAATTTTGAGAAATAATTGTATGTTATTAAAATAAACAGCAAGGAGGAGAGGAAATGAAAGCAATTGTTATTGATCGATATGGCAGTGTTGAAGAATTAAAAGAAAGACAAGTTTTAAAACCGGTTGTTAAGAATAATGAGGTATTAATACGTATTCATGCAACATCTGTTAATCCAGTTGATTGGAAAATAAGAAAAGGTGACTTACAAGAACAGTTACGCTTTTCATTTCCAATCACTTTAGGATTAGATGTAGCTGGAGTTATTGAAGAAGTTGGAGAAGATGTAGAGTGTTTCAATATAGGAGATAGAGTGTTTACGAAACCTGAAAATATAGGAAGCGGCTCTTATGCTGAATTCATTGCAGTACAATTAGATTTAGTATCACATATGCCTAATAATATTAGTTACGAAGAAGCAGCTTCTATTCCTCTTGCAGGACTTACAGCGTGGCAAAGTCTTGTAGATTACGCAAAAATAAAAGAAAATGACCGTGTATTCATTCATGCTGGAGCTGGTGGCGTTGGAAGTTTGGCAATCCAAATCGCAAAATCATTTGGAGCTTTTGTTGCAACGACTGCTAGTAGTAAAAATAAAGAATTTTTACAGTCTTTAGGAGCGGATCTCGTTATTGATTATAAAAAAGATAAATTTGAAGAACTAGTATCAGATTTTGATATTGTGTTAGATACAATAGGTGGCGAAGTGCAAGAAAAAAGTTTTCGAATTATTAAACCTTGTGGTGTTCTAGTTTCCATTGTTCATGAACCACTACAAAAAGTAGAAGGAATAAAATCAGGATTTTTATGGCTAAAACCAAATGGAAAACAATTAGAAGAATTATCAGCTTTAATTGTAAACGGAAAAATCAAACCCATCATAAGTAAAGTGGTGCCATTTAATGAAGCAGGAGTTCGAGAAGCTCATATTTTGAGTGAAGGACAACATGTTAGAGGAAAGATTGTAGTTAAAGTGGAATGATAATGAAGATTACAGCTTATAGAGTAACTAGATTTGAATAACGAAAAAGCTCAACAATAAATAATATCCCATACTACACATTTTCATTTTTGGATATTATTTATTGTTGGCCATTGTGATAGTACTTCTAACCTATACTGTTTCGTATTGTATCATGTAATTTCTCTAATCCAATCGCCATATCTTTCTCGTTTAACATTGAATAGCTAATTCTTAATTGGTTATCATTTGTTTCGTAATTTAATAGACAAGCTGTTCCTGGTAAAAAAGAGACATCTACTTCATTTGCTTTTTGTAATAAGGTAAAGGGATCTATCGAATCAGGCAGTGTCACCCATAAATTAAAACCGCCATTTGGTATTTCAAAGTTTAGTTCTTTTAATGGCGATAATATATCAATTGTTAAATCACGTCTCATTTGTAAAGCTGTTCGTAATTTTTCTAAATGATTTTTCATACGTTCCGCACGTAAAAACGGTAGAAGTGCCTTTTGTGTTAATAAAGGACTACCGATATCCATTGAACCTTTCACTGCATATAGCCATTCAAAAATAGGGCCATCGGCAATAAGTGCTGCGATACGCAGTCCTGGTGCTAACGTTTTACTAAATCCTTTTATATATATTACGTGGCCATCTTTATCAAAACTTTTGATTGGGGGCGGGACTATAGCATCCTCAAAATATATTTCTCCGAAAGAATCATCTTCAATGATAAAAAATTGATATAGCTCCGCTAGTTCTATAAGTTCCATTCTTCGTTCTTTACTCATTACTGTACCTGTCGGGTTTTGGAAGGTCGGATTCGTATACAATAAAACGGGATTTTTACTTTGACAAATATCATCAATTAAGTCGGAGCGAACTCCATGATTATCAAGAGGAACAGGAATGATTTGAACACCTTTATTGATGAAAACATCAAGCGCGGCACTGTAACATGGACTTTCTACTAATACAGTATCTCCAGGTTTTAATAATGTTTGAGCAATTAAATCAATTCCTTGTTGTGCTCCGCTTGTAATTAATAATTGAGATGGGTCCGTCACTAATTTCTGGTGTTCATTTAAGTAATTTGCTATTTCAACTCGCAGCTCATAATCGCCTTGAACGGGCCCGTAAGTTGCTAACAACATCGGATTTTTATCCAGCAATTTATGCATTTCGTCTGCCAAAAATGGATTTGGTAACAGACGGGGATACAGAATGGCTTGTGAAAAATCATAATATTTACGGTGTTTATTCATTACATATTGAGAACGCATAACATTAATAGATCTTGATTGTTGCCATTTATACGGTATCGGTTTGAAATCTTTCTTTACACGTTTATATATGTAAGCACCTTTTCCTTGTTCGATGCGTATATATCCTTTCGTTTCTAACTGTTTATAAGCTTTACGAACAGTTAATACATTGATTTGTAAATCTGTGGCCATACAACGTAAAGAAGGAAGGGATTCACCATGTGAAAGCATACCACTTTGTACTCTTTCAACAATTTGCATATATATTTGCTTGTAATACGGTATGTTTGATTCTTTACGCAATACAATCTTCATAGATTCACCTATTTTTCTTTTTAATTTAATTAAAGCGAAAAATATATAGGGAATCAACTACAACTTGAAGTAACTGTTATATGTACCGATACACTGTTATAGACCATACCCTCTATACTCATTTTAAGTGTAAAAAGGAGGAAGAAAAATGGTCATTTTTAATTACATTTTAGTATGTATTATTTTCGGGACAACATTTTTAACGATAAAAATTGGAATTGAAGCAGGGGCGCCACCGTTGTTTTCAGCAGGAATTCGCTTCTTTTTAGCGGGTATAATCCTTATGATTATTTTTAAATTAAAGCGAAAAGAAATTATGCCACATATATTTTCAAAACGCATTATGTATGCTGGATTTTGTTTAACATTTATGACATTCGCAAGTTTATATTGGTCAGAACAATATATTTCTTCGGGATTAGCTGCTGTTCTGTCTGCTACGGGACCAATGATGATTTTATTAATACAAGCAAAGAGGAATAGGGAGAAATTACAAAAGGAACAACTCGTTGCTTTAGTTATTGCACTAATAGGTGTTATATTTGTTTCTTTACCAGGAATGCATCAACAAGTAAGTTTCATATGGAGTATTGCTTGTATTGTTTTAGTTATAGGAGAGTTATTTTACGGAATAGGCTCTATTCGTTCGAAAGAAATACTTTCAGATTTATCAAATGTATCACCATTTCTTATTAACGGAATTCAAATGTTTTATGGAGGGATTTTACTACTAATCGCATCTATTATTGTAGAACAACCAAATGTAACTGTATTAACTTCATGGAGTGTACAATGGCCTATTTTATATCTCATATTTATCGGATCGATCGGTGGACACGGATTATATTACTGGCTCTTATCAAAAACAAATCCAGTATTTCCATCGACGTGGTTATACGTATCACCATTAATTGCAATAATTGTGGGATATATCATTTTAGGAGAACCTTTAAATCCTACAATGGGAATGGGGGCTTGTTTTATATTGATTGGTGTATTTTTGGCCAATCGTTCAACACTACGGACTTATTTCAAAAAAGGGCGGTTATTAGAGAAGGAGATGTAGTTTAATAAAGCAACAGCCCTGTATATTACAGGAATGATAAAATCAAAAACACAGTTGGAAAAATAACCCACTGTGTTTTTGATAATTAATTCACTTTTTTAATAAAGCCTTTATAATGACGTTTTACAAGCTGGCTTTCTAAAGTCTTCATGGTTTCTAGTGCTACACCGACAATGATAAGTAAGCTTGTACCACCAATTTGAGCAGAAGGTGGTAACGTAGCAATTTTCGTGAATACGAGCGGTAATATAGAAATTGCACCTAAGAAAATTGCACCGATAAATGTTAAACGGTATAAAATTTTAGTTACATATTGTTCAGTTGCTTTACCAGGACGAATACCAGGAACATATCCATTTTGCTTTTTCAAATTCTCAGCCATTTGTTCAGGATTTACTTGAATAAATGCGTAGAAGTATGTGAAAGCAACAATAAGACCGACATAAAGTGTCATTCCAATTGGATGTGCGAAATCAAGATTTACAACTAACCATTTTGATACGCTTGAATCAGGGAAGAGCTGCGCAATTGTACGCGGCGTCATTAAAAATGCAGAAGCAAAGATAACTGGTATAACACCAGCACTATTTACTTTAAGCGGTAAATGAGTGTTTTTTGCTCCTTGATATTGATTGTTTCCTGAAACAGCTTTTGCATATTGGATCGGTATTTTACGTACAGCTTGTTGAATGTAAATAACGCCAACAACTATCGCTAAAATTACGAGTCCAATTAAAACAATTTTTATTATGTGCATGAATAGCTGATCGCCAGCATTTTGGAATTGTTGTAAATAAATTTGATTTGCAACATTTGGAATCGCGGCAACGAGACCTGCGAAGATAATCATCGAAATACCATTACCAACTCCGTTAGCGGTAATTTGTTCGCCTAACCAAAGTAAAAATGCAGTACCTGCAGTTAAAACTGTCGCAATAAATAAGTATGTAGTCCAGCTTTGATCTGTTATTAATTGTCCACCTGCTATATTATTAAAGCCATAAGACATTCCGATGGCCTGTATGAATGCGAGAATGATTGTAAAGTATCGAGTGAATTGAGCTGATTTCTTACGGCCCATTTCTCCTTGCTTTGCCCATTCCGAAAACTTAGGTATAACATCCATTTGTAGTAATTGTACTATGATGGAAGCTGTAATATATGGTGTAATACCTACAGCAAAGATTGAGAAATGTTGCAGCGCTCCTCCACCAAATACGTTTAACATACCTAGAACGTTAGCTTGATCTTGTACTTTTAATACCTCTGCGTTAGTATGAGGAACTGGAATAAACGTGCCAATTCGAAAAACGATTAACATCGCTAGTGTAAAAAGGATTTTCCTTCTTATCTCAGCTACTCTCATGAAATTTGAAATCGTACGAAACATTATGTCGCCTCCTATATTTTTATCAGTAAAAAACTGATTATTATACCCTATGAAGTAACCACAAACCTCCTTCCGCACTAAATTCATTTGACAAATGGATTTTCATACACTTTGTAGTTTTCACGGATATAAAAATATAAGGTGTTATATAAGCGACCTTTACACTTTACGTAATCATTCAATACCCATAATATATCGAATAAATTAACAAATGTACATACATACGCATTAAAAATGAATAAATAGAGTCATTTTTTACATTTATTTAATGATAAATTGATAGGACATTATTATTCAAGATTGTTATACATGTTATCAATTAAAGTTTATCCCGCATTAACTGGTAGCCCGATTGGTTCAACTAATAATCAGTGGGGATGAACAAAACCATCGCTGATTAAAGTTTCACTTTATGTGATTAGAAAATTCTTTTTGTTTAAGAAGGAATAAATATTAAAGAAAGCTAAATAAACAGTGTACGTATTTATAGGGGAGAAGATGTAAATGAAAGTTGTTATAAAAAAATTACCACCATTAGAAGTAGCGTATATAAGACGAACTGGTAGCTACTTTGAACCGCAAAATCACTGGGGAAAGTTACTGAACTGGTCAATTGAAAATAAACTGTATCCACCAGAGCAATCATTTATCGGAATATCATTAGATAATCCTGAACTTGTTGCAAGTCATAAGTGCCGTCATGATGCATGTGTTACGATTCCTGAAAACTTCGATAAAGAAAAGTATCATGATGTGCAATTTAAAAGGTTAGATGGAGGTAACTATGGTCTATACCAATTTTATGATGAACCTCATAAATTAAGTGAAGCGTATCAATACATGTATGCAGAGTGGCTACCAAATAGTGAGTATGATGCAGATTATGATAGAGATAATTTAGAGTTTTGCTTAAATAATGTTGCTGAAAATATAGAAGGAAAGTTAAAGGTTGATTTATTTGTGCCAATTAAAAATATACAAAAAACAAATAACTATATTTGTGGCTTTAAAATGAAACTTGATAATTTATAAAAAAGCAAGAAAAGATTTGATTGGCATAGTAGTGAAGGAAAATCTTTTTTCGAAGATAATATTTCTAGCGTAGGAATTTAAGTATGTAGGTTGCAATGAAAGGAGAATCCACATGGATACATTTGTAAATGACAGGTTTTATGAAACGAGAAATCAATTAGTTGAGGAAATTACTTTGTTAAGTGATGCTCAATTTAATAGGAAACCAGATAAGGATAAATGGAGTATTGCACAAGTTTGTCATCATTTAGTTTTATTAGATGAGAGAGTTATAACAGTTATTTCGTCAGGATTAAAAAAGTTAGATAGTACCCAAAATGAGCGTAAAGAAATTCACACTATTTTATTAGATAGAACGAAAAAGTTTATAGCTCCAGAAATGATTGAACCAAGTATAGAACCATTTGAAGTGCAGCAAATGCTCAATATGCTAAGCAAATCAAGAAAAGAATTGATGCATTTCCTGAGTACAATAGAAGATGAATCTATATTAGCGAAAAAATCAGTGATGCATCCAGCTCTTGGAGAATTACACCTTGATCAGTGGATAGAACTGATCTATCTGCATGAACAGCGTCATATAGAACAAATTAAAGAAATAAAATTGCTATGTGAAATTGAAAAGTAAAAATCCCCCCTATTTATTGATACGTATTATAAACAGGGAAAACGGTTGATTCATATTGATTCAGAAGAAAACAAAAGTAGAATGAAATTAGTTGAAAGTAACCAATAAACTTAAGAAAATATGAAACTACCCGATTTTCTGTATAAGTGTAACCCCGTCTTAAATGAAGAGCGGGGTTATTTTTTTTGAAAGTGTTTTTATTTAGAAGGAAATAAATCAGCAACGAAATTCAAAAAATTAATCATCATAACATATTGTATATGCCCGTTTTAATAAATAGAAATGATGATGAATGATATGTCCTTATTTTGAAAGTACACTTCACACCCTTAAGGAAGGGGTATTCTGTCAGGAAACGATAAAATACAATTCTGTTAGGGGATGTATGCAATTTATTCTCTTTATTTTTGCAACAGAACCACCTTCAAAATTATTTTTTGTAGTTGAAGTTTCCCGAATAATAAGTTACATTTTTAAAGTTCAAACAACTTTACGAAAGTACAAAAAGGGGAGAAATATTATTATTATGCAAAGAATGAAATGGAAGAACTATGTATGTTACTTTGTAATTCTATTACTGCTCGGAACAGCAGTCATAGTCAAACCACTTATCTCTATGGCTGAGGAATCTGAAGTTAATATTACATTGTTAGGTACTGCAGATATTCATGGTAGATTTATGCCGTGGGATTATGCACTTGATGGAGCAAATATGAGTGGAAGTTTGACGCAGCTTTATACGGTTATAAAGAAGGTCCGTCAAGAAAATCCAAATACCATATTAGTAGATGCCGGGGATACAATTCAAGGAAACTCAGTAGAATTATTCAACGATAAGCCACAATCGCCAATGATGGTAGCGATGAATACAATGGGATATGACGCCTGGGCATTTGGAAATCATGAATTCAACTTTGGATTAGATACATTGAAAAAAGTTAGTGAGCAATATAAGGGAAAAACGTTAGCAGGTAATATTTATAAGGAAAATGGAGAGCGCTTTCTTCCTGCATATACAATTGTAGAAAAAGGTGGAATTAGAGTTGGGATTATTGGTATGAATACACCAATGATTAGTGATTTTGAAAAAGGGACAGATCACTTAGATGGTTTAGTGGTGAAAAATCCGGTAGAAGAGACGAAAAAGGCAATTAAGGAATTAGAAGGTAAAGTAGATGTAATGGTAGGAGTTATGCATATGGGATTAGAAAATGAGAATGGTATCCCTGGTACTGGTGTTCAAGATATTGCAAATGCTTGTCCGGAACTAAGCGCTATTTTTGCGGCTCACATGCATAAACTTGTAAAAAAAGAAGTTGTAAATGGCGTAATTATTACAGAGCCAGATAAATATGGAACACATATTTCACGTATTGATCTTACTTTTACAAAGCAAGATGGGAAGTTGGTTTTAAAAGATAAAACTGCTACCGCTATACCTGTAAAAAATGCTGATGGAACAACGATATTATCTGATCCTACACTTGAAGAATCACTAACACCTTTTCACGAATATGCGAGAGGAGATGCAAATGTTGTAGTCGCTCAATTAAAGGGTAGAAATCTTGTTCCTGAAAATGAAATAAAGGGTATTCCAAGTGTTCAGATTCAAGAAACACCTTTATCAGATTTCTTTCATGAAGTCATGCTCTACTACAGTAAAGCAGATGTAGTAGCCCATCAAATTGATAATGATTATGCCCGTTTGGATACAGGTCCTATTAAGAAAAAAGATATTGCGTACAATTACCAATATGCCTTGGGAGAAATTACAGTATATAAGATTTCTGGAAAAGATTTAAAAGACTATATGGAATGGGCAGCAGGATATTTTAACTCATCTCGTGCCGGAGATGTAACCGTTAGCTTTGATAAAAACCGCCGTGCATCTAAATACAGTACGAACGATTTCTTTGGAGGCGTAAAATACGAAATTGACTTAACAAAACCATACGGAAGCAGAATTACAAATTTACGCTCTATTCGTACAAACAAACCAATCAAAACGAGCGATGTTATGACGCTGGGAATGAATGCATATAGAATGGAGGCTCTTCAGGCAAAAGGGGGAGCTTTAGAGGGGCGTAAGTTTGAACAAATTTGGTCATCTAAACAAGAGAATGCATTCGGAGAAACAGGTGGAACCATTCGTAACCTTGCTATTACATATTTAAAAGAGGTAAAGAACGGTGTATACACACCAAAAGTTATGCATAATTGGAAAATTACTGGTGTAGATTTACATTCTTCAGAGCATAAGGCTGTAGTTGATCTTGTGAATAAAGGGATTTTAGAAATTCCAAAAACAGAAGACGGAAAATACACAAATATAGCATCTATAAATACGAAAGATTCAATTACAAAAGAAGAGATTGTAGCACTCTCACAAAAAGCAAATATTAATCCAAATCAGTTTAAGCATATAAAAACAAAAGGTGAATTTTACAAAAAACTTAGTAGGATTACTAAAAAAATATAAATTATAAGGTTTCTTATAGTAATTGTTATTTTAATAGCATTAAACCCACTCTTACAATAGTAAAGAGTGGGTTTTTATGTTGTTATTTAGATGTAAGTGTACTTTTATTAGAATGAATATAGATAATTAATAATTAACCAATTGGATGAGCGCCTAAAAGGACTCTTTTTTATTCAAATTAATGTTCATATGTGTTCCGTTCATTATTTATAATATTGACCACAATTTATGTAATTTTGCATAATGTTACATAAATTGTGTATTTTCTCTTTTTTCCGACAGAAATAGACAGTATACTTTGTACAAGCTTTCTATTTCAAAAATTATACGAGGTGAAATAATGAAAAACACAAAGACATTAACTAAGGTAGCATTAACAACAGGATTAGCTTTAACAGCTGTGGCACCATATGGGGTAGGTCATGCAGAGGAAACAGATCAGCTACAAGTTCAAATTCAGGAGGAATCGTTCCGTTCGGGTGAACTTACACAACCGTCACAAAAGGCACCAGAAAATGTAGTAAAGGATGCACTTAAGGAGAAAACAGAGCAAGCTCTGTCCCAAAAACAAGTCAATGGAGAAGCAGGAGTAGATTATAAAGTCCTTCAAAAACGTGGTTCGTATGATGGAACTACACTTATACGTATGCAGCAAACATACGAAGGAAAAGAAGTATATGGCCATCAATTAACTGCACATGTAGATAATAATGGTGTTATTAAAAGTGTTTCAGGTGATAGCGCGCAAAATTTAAAACAAGAAGAATTGAAAAAAACTATTAATCTATCAAAAGATGAAGCAAAACAATTTATTTATACGAAGTACGGGAACGATATCAAGTTTATTACTGAGCCAGAAGTTAAAGAGGTTATTTTTGTTGATGAAAATAATGGACAAGCTAAAAATGCATACCAAGTTAAATTTGAAGCTGCAACACCAAACTATGTTTCTGGTACTTATTTAGTAAATGCACAAAATGGTGATATGTTAAAAAATATGGTACAAGAATCTAACTTAAAGGCCAGTGACAAACTAGTTGGAGCTTTAAAGAAAAGTAAACAAAGCAGTCTTACATCATTAACCGGAACAGGAAAAGATGATTTAGGTATTTCTCGTTCATTTGGTATCTCTAAACAAAGTAATGGCAAATATGCTCTTGCTGATTATACAAGAGGGCAAGGAATTGAAACATATGATGTGAATTACAAAGATATTACTAAAGAAGAAAGCTATTATCCTGGTACATTAGCGACTAGTACTTCGGCAACATTTAACGATCCAAAAGCGGTAAGTGCTCATTACTTAGCAACAAAAGTATTTGATTTTTATAAAGATAAATACAAGCGTAATAGCTTTGATAATAAGGGACAAAAGGTAGTTTCAGTTGTACACGCTTGGGATTCTGAAGAGACGAATGATCCGAAGAATTGGCAGAATGCATTAAGTGCTAATAATGGAAGTATGCTTGTATATGGTGATCCTATTGTTAAAGCATATGACGTAGCTGGACATGAATTTACACATGCTGTTACTTCTAGCGAATCTAATCTTGAATATTACGGGGAATCTGGTGCGATTAATGAGGCACTATCTGATATTATGGGAACATCTATTGAGAAATACGTAAATAATGGAAACTTTAACTGGACAATGGGAGAACAAACAGGATCTGTTTTCCGTGATATGGAAAACCCAGCTTCTGTTCCATCTTCACTAGGAGTACCTTATCCAGATGATTACAGTGAATTTAACGATTTTAATGGATGGGATCAAGGCGGTGTTCATTTTAATTCAAGTATTATTAATAAAGTTGCGTATCTCATTGCAAAAGGCGGTACTCATAAAGGAGTAACTGTTAAAGGAATTGGTGAAGATAAAATGTTTGATATTTTCTATTATGCAAATACTGATGAGTTAAACATGACTTCTAATTTCAAAGAATTGAGATCAGCATGTATTCGAGTGGCAACTAATAAATATGGTGCGAATACAGCTGAAGTTCAAGCAGTTCAAAAGGCATTTGATGCAGCAAAAATTAAGTAATTTAGAAATATAGTCATCATTCATATATTAATACATTATGAAAAACAGCTAATATCATTTTAAGGATATTAGCTGTTTTTTTACGTAACTATGTATTGTTGAAAATAAACTGACTAAGCAATAATTAGGTGCGTTATCTGTAAGAAGTTGCGACAAATAAATAAGGTTTAAAGTGTGTAAAAACAGAAAATTAATAATATATTGACCTCTTGATAGAAAATCTATAAAATGAAAGCGATAACAAACGATTGCTTTAAAATGATTTCCCTGACCTTTTAGCATTTACAAATATATGAGGGCATACACAAATCTATTTTTTTAACTATTAATGCAAACGTTTTCGTATTAAAAGGTCATTGAAATACATACGTGAAAATAGCCAATATGGAGGTGAATTAAAAGAGATTTCTAGATTAATTTAAGAAGTGTTATTCAGTGTAAGCATAATAAATCGCTAGTAATATTTGAAGAAAGGGTGTATGTGGTGCAAATTACAAAAAGATTAATTAACAAAACAGTTTTATTACTTACTTTAATCGTTATGTTATCATCTGTTTTCTCCTTTCAGGGTGTGAGGGCAGTTTCAAATTCGAAAACAACTGAAGTTATCATTCATTACAAAGAGAAGCTTGGAAATACAAAAGACTGGAATCTTTGGTTATGGGGTCAAAATGCAAATGGTACATCTTATGAATTTACTGGTGAAGATGAATTTGGAAAATACGCTAAGATAAAAATAGACGGTGACTATAATCGTGTAGGATTTATAGTTCGAACAAATGAATGGGAAAAAGATGGTGGAGATCGTTGGATTGAAAATATAAAGGATGGTCGTGCTGAAGTATGGATTCTTTCGGGTGATGAAAAAGTATATAACTCTAAGCCTTCTTCAGATCTCTCAATTCAAAAAGCAACTATTGATAGTTTCCATGAAATTACTGTAACGACTAATGTCCCATTTAATATTAGGGAAAAGAAAATTGAAATTGAAGGCATTAAAATTAAGAATATTAGTCCTTATGATATAAACAGTGGAGATATTACTAATAAGTTTAAAATAATTACGGAACAGAAAATTGATTTAAAACAAACATACAAAGTTAAAATAGAAAACTTAGCTGATACGAATACTGAAATTGGTAAAGTCATTCGTAGCGAGGAATTTGATAATTTATTTTATTATAGTGGTAACGATTTAGGGAATACATATACCGCGCAACATACAAAGTTCCGTTTATGGGCTCCTACTGCAAGTGAAGCGAAGTTAGTTACATATAAAAAATGGAACGATAAAATAGGTACTGAAATAAACATGCAACAAGGTGAAAAGGGAACTTGGACAGCAGAACTAAAAGGGAACCAAAAAGGGCTCTTTTATACGTATAAGGTCAAAATTGGTGATAAGTGGACTGAAGCAGTTGATCCATATGTGCGTGCTGCTTCTGTAAATGGGGATAAAGGTGCAGTCGTTAATTTAGAAGAAACAAATCCGAAAAAATGGAAAGCAAACAAAAAGCCAAAATTTAAAAATCCGGAAGATGCTATTATTTATGAATTACATGTACGCGATCTTTCCATCCAACCTGAAAGTGGTATTAAACAGAAAGGGAAGTATTTAGGTGTAACAGAAAAAGGAACAAAAGGGCCAGAAGGTGTAAAAACAGGACTTGATCATATAAAGGATCTAGGTGTTACTCACGTTCAGTTTTTACCGATATTTGATTATGCTTCAGTAAATGAAGAGACTTTAAATGAACCGCAATATAACTGGGGATATGATCCTAAAAATTTCAACGTTCCAGAAGGCTCCTATTCTACAAATCCTTATGAGCCAACTGTTCGAATAACTGAATTAAAGCAAATGGTTCAAACACTACATGATAATAATCTTCGTGTGGTAATGGATGTAGTATATAACCATATGTATAACGCTGCTGAATCTAATTTCCATAAGTTAGTTCCAGGCTATTATTATCGTTACAATGAAGATGGAACATTTGCAAATGGAACCGGTGTAGGAAATGATACTGCTTCAGAAAGAAAAATGATGAGGAAGTTTATGATCGATTCTGTAGCATACTGGGCAAAAGAATACAATTTAGATGGATTCCGTTTTGATTTGATGGGTATTCATGATTATGAAACGATGAATGAAATACGTAAAGCTGTTAATCAAATTGACCCTTCTATTATACTGCATGGAGAAGGCTGGGATTTAAATACACCTCTTGCAGCTGAGCTGAAAGCAAATCAAAAAAATGCGGAGAAAATGAAAGGGATTGCACATTTCAACGATGATATACGTGATGGATTGAAAGGTAGTGTATTTGAGGAGAAAGAAAATGGATTTGTAAATGGAAAGCAAAACATGGAAGATCGTATTAAAAAAGGCATTACAGCAGGTATTGACTACGATACAAATTCGTCTACTTATCAAGATCCGGAACAGGTACTAACTTATGTGGAAGCGCATGACAATCATACATTATGGGATAAACTTGAGTTGACTAATTCAGGTGATAACGAAGAAGTGCGAAAACAAATGCACAAATTGTCTTCTTCGATTTTATTAACATCACAAGGTATTCCATTCTTACATGCAGGGCAAGAGTTTATGCGGACGAAATACGGTGATCATAATAGTTACAAATCTCCAGATTCAATTAACCAGATGGATTGGCTGCGCCGTGCAACGTTTAATAATGAAGTAGATTATATGAAGGGTTTAATAGAATTACGCAAAAAGTACTCAGCTTTTCGAATGACATCTGCAGCGCAAATAAAAACACAAGTTTCATTTATAGGTGCCCCGAAAAATACGGTAGCTTATACAATAGAGGGGAATAAAAATGAATACTTTACGGTGGCTCACAATGCAAATAGAGAAGCGGTTGAAATAACACTTCCATCGAAAGGGCCTTGGAAAGTACTAGTAGACGGGAAGCAGGCGGGAAGTAAACCACTTTATGTTGTCCATGACAATAAAATTAAAGTTCCTGCATTAAGTTCATTTGTTTTAAAAACAGAGAAACCGATTAAATAAAAGCAAAGAATGTGGAAATAAATAATGCATTGAGCAAATTTAATAAGGATTGTAAATGAAAAAAGCGAAGTGAAAACAACCTTCACTTCGTTTTTAAAATTAATATAGCATAATTTCACATACTGTAATTAAATTACAATTCAATAAAGAATAAACAAAAAGGGAAGAGCTCATCAAGGTTCTTCCCTTTTTAATGTTTCATTAGGGGATCTTTCATTTTTTAATCTTGTATGGATTAGCGTGACGATGATTTATATATGTGATTGGTTAAAATGAAACATTACAAGTATAAGATTATGCGCTTAGTAATCTCGTTATTTAAGGCACGACATTGGATGAGTGCGAGGAGTTCAATCGATTCTGAATAAAATTAATAGTATCAGCGGCAATTTTTTTACGTTTAAGAACGATTCCGGCATGCCCACATGTATAAATATATCGTGTAGGCCTTTCCCAAGATTTCCACAAGTAGTCTGTATCCTCAGAATGCACATATAGATCGTGCTTACCTGAAATTAATAAAATATTTTCTTTTTTTACTTTTGGTAATGCTTGACTCGGTTCAGTGATTTTCCAATAATCTATTAAATCATCATACGTTACACCATGATGTTCCAAGTCTTCTCTAATAAATTTACCTGGAGTTGTATTCCAAATTGAATAAGAGAGTCGATTTGCATAGAAAATGGATGCTAACACATCAATTTCTTCTTCAACAAGAGAGGTTAAGTTAGTAATAAATCCACCTAAACTAATTCCTATTAGAATCAGGGGACCATTTTTATTTGCTTTAATCCATTTAATCAAAGCTCGTAAATCAGCTACCGCTTGTCTAGTTGCTTGTACTGTTCGTTCAATATTTGCACTTACCATATACTCTCCACTGAAAAAGGATTGATCGGGTTTTCTTTCAAAATGATAGGGTAGAGTGAAATAATACATATTCCACTTCAGGCTGGTCATATGATCGTGGAATATTCTTTTCACACGTTCGTTAGAATCCATTCTCCAACCGTGAACAAAGATAACATGAGGTGCATTTTCATTTTTATGTAAGAATAATTCCCCAGTTACAGAGTCGTTGCGTGAATCACCGGATTGAACTGAGCTTTTATATTTGAATTGCCCAGCCATGTATTCCTTTTCCTGTTTTGAATGCTTAATGTCAAAATGAATATAGGATGGTTTTACTTTATAAAAAGATTCTATGTCCTTTATATTTAATGAAGTGTTAGAAAGGGAAGTATACTGAAACGCTACACTTCTTTTTTTGTGTAAATCATATAAAGCGTACCGATCAATGAGTTTTGAAAAAATCAAATTAACCTCCTCCAAAATACATATTGTTTAAAACATGGACAAAATTTATGGTGTAAATTAATTATAAAATATTCTCTTTTCCTAATAGTAGGTGATAAATTTGTATATCATATTATAAAGCTTGCAATAAAATAAAACTATAAATAAATTATACTAAAATCTAAAAAGCAAGTTAATATTCTTATTCATATAAGAGAATATTAACTTGCTTATTTTCGTATTAAAAGATGCACCTTTTAAAGTGACGTGATTTGTATGAGATACAGTAACTATATTAAAATCCCTATTATAGATATCCAAATAGGTTTCTCTATATTTATTGTATAGAAATTACACAGTAAATATTTTTTGTGCTACATACATTAAATTAATCTTAACCTTTTATATAAATTTGATGGTGTTGCAAAACTCATAAAT
>NZ_JXIS01000187.1:0-1443 GCF_000836715.1 Bacillus sp. L_1B0_5
AAATTTTGTCCAAGTAATCTTTTCTAGTATTTGATATGCATTCATGAATTCTAGCTACTTTTACTTTGCAACTTTTGGCAAATCGAACAATTAAGATGGCTCCTTACCATCCCTTGTTCAAAGCCAATTCATCTCCCACCTACTCACTTCGCGTTCTTTGAGGAAAGAGTCTTCTTAGCTAAAATGATAAAAGCTATAATTAACCCTTTATTCTAAGATAGATAAGAGCACCCATTTTAAGTAAAATTTGGTGATCCTTCTTTCAACTATCGTACATTCGTAAAAAAGGCGTTTAGATTGGCTATATTCTTTTGTAAGAAAGTTTGATAATTTTCGATACCTCTTCTTTTACACCAACCAATTGCATTAAATAAATCAATAAATTGATAAAATGGCAAAATTTCTTGTAAATCAACAAGTGGACGAATGGATTCATAACCTTGTCGATAAGCTTCTTTTGTTCCGGGATACTCCATAAAAATATAACGATTGATTTTTGTAAAATCCATTTCGGTTGCTCCAATGCTGAAACTTTCAAAATCAATAATGCCGGAAATTTGATTTTCATAAACTAAAATATTTCCAGGTCGAAAATCCAAGTGTATAAAACTAGTTGCATCTGAATATGGAATTAATTTGAGATGATATTCGAAATGTTGCATTGATTGTTCATATAAATGCGGATCAATTACTTCCTTTACATCTTTTGCTAAGGAATAAAAATTATGCTGAATAAAATCAGACGATTGACCATGCATATTGGAAATAAAGTTTTCGAAATCCTGCTCTTTTGGAATGATTGCATGTAACTTAGCGTGTTGTATGCCGATATCAAAAGCTAAAGCTGCATCCACCTTCCCTGTTGCTGGCATACCTTGGATTGCGGATAACAATAATGCACCAGTAAAACCTTCATCACCTTCCCAATAATCCAACACTTGTGGTACTGACAACTCATAGCGTAATCGTTCAAGTACCTTATACTCATGTTCAAGCTTTACTTTTGAATAAGGAATTTTTATATAGACAGTTCGAAAATCAATTAGTTTAATTTTATAAACGACTGAACTAAAAGACTGCCTAACATAATCAATTGTTAACACATTTAAAGCAAATTTTTCTACTACTTTTTGTAGCTTATCCATTTGAAAGAATACACCTCTCTTTTATTCAACTTAATACTATATGAAAACTTAATATATCAACCATTAAAATATTAATGAATGATGATTTTTGAACTACCCCCACTTTCACTTCGTTTAGAAGTGAGGGATTCCTAAGTAAAGAGTTCTATCGAACTCTAATTGATTAGGCTAACCCCGCAGTCCTTGCGGTTAGAAGCCTTATCGCTTCATTCTTTAGATTGATACTTGCGTTAATATCCCTATCATGGTGTGTACGACAAGAAGGACAGTCCCATTCACGTAGGTTTAGATTTTTAAC
>NZ_JXIS01000188.1:0-1334 GCF_000836715.1 Bacillus sp. L_1B0_5
GCGGCAAAGAACATTATTCATGCGGCAAATCAAAGCCAGGATACACAAGATGTCTGGATGAATGTCATTCCAACGGATAAACAAGAAGCACAATTAAACGGTGAATATTTTGAAACAACAACATACAACGTTCAAACAAATGCAAAAAAAGGTACATTTCAAGTACAAATGAACAATGCACCACAAGGCACACGTATTGTCACAGAACAAGGTGAAGCAAAAGAAACGTTCCAACTAGGAGAAAAGTTCCGTATTCAAGTACCAAAATCCTCTAAGAGTAGTGAACTATCTCTAAAAGTCGTTTCAAATCTAACGAATGTTCATGCAATCGTATATAAAGGAACAAGTACGATTCAAGATGCAACTGTATTATTAGAGCGCAGTACAGAACAAGTAAGCACAGACTTACAAGTATTCTGGAAAGCAAATGGCGCCTTAAAAGTGATGAAAGTGGATGAAAACAAAAAGCCACTATCAGGCGCAGTATTTGAAATCGCAAACAGCAATCAACAAGTTATGGGAACGATTACAGCTGATAAAAACGGTATCGCTGAAATGGGTAACTTAGAACTTGGCACATACACTGTAAAGGAAGTGAAAGCACCTGTTGGATATGTGTTAGATGTTACACCAAAGCCTTTTGAAGTAAAAACAGGTGAAGTTGCTGTTGTAGAAATGAAAAATGTACAAATCAAAGGAAATATTGAAATTAAAAAGATCAGTGACACAGGCAAGATTCTCCCAGGCGTTGAATTTACAGTATTTACGCCAGAAGGAAAGGCAGTCACAAAAGTAACAACAGATCAGGAAGGAATTGCGAAAGTAAATTCTCTTCCGTTTGGTAAGTATTACTTCCAGGAAACGAAAGGATTAGAAGGTTACTTATTAAATCAAACAAAGTATCCATTTGAAGTAAAAGAGCATAATCAAACACTTCCGTTTGAAGTGAAAAACGATCAAGTAAAAGGAAATGTACAGCTCTTAAAAGTAGATGAAGACGGAAAAACGAAATTAGAAGGTGCTGTTTTTATCCTAGCTGATGAAAAGGGTAAGAAGATTAGTGAGCATAAGACAGACAAAAACGGGTTAATCAAAATTGATAATATCCCATTTGGAAAGTACCAATTCATCGAAAAAACATCACCAGCGGGCTATGTACTGGTAAAAGAGCCGATTCCGTTTAGCATCACTGAAAATGGAAAAACAATTGAGCTGGTTGTAAATAATACGAAGATTAGAGGATCAATTGAAATTACAAAAGTAGACGTAGCCGATGGAAACAACAAGTTACCAGGTGCAGAGTTTACGATCTATAACGAGCAAGGCCAGGAAGT
>NZ_JXIS01000189.1:0-1339 GCF_000836715.1 Bacillus sp. L_1B0_5
ATATTTAGATGGTACAGAAAGTGGAAAAATAATTGCTAAATCTATAGGAGTTAACCCTAGCGTACTTCGTGAGTGGATTAGACGATATGAGTCTTCAGGTGAAAAGGCCTTTGAAAAGTGCTATACATTCTACCCAGCCCAGTATAAACTAGATGTACTTTATTATATGAATGAACACGGGACATCTATCAGAAAAACAGCGGCACTTTTCAATATACCGTCTTATGAAACACTTCGGAAATGGAAAATAGCTTATGAAACAGGAGGATTGGATGCCCTACAATCAAAGAAAAAGGGGCGTCCAACCATGAAAGATAAAAAAATAAAACCAGTAGATGAAGGATCAATCGAAGCCTTACAAGCGGAAAATGAGCGTTTACGTATGGAAAATGCATATTTAAAAAAGTTGAATGCCTTAGTTCAAAACAAAGAAAAATCACCAAACAAGACAAAGCGCAAGTAATCTACGAGTTAAGGCATGAATTTCCTATCAAGGAGTTACTTCAACTCGCAAACATTCCACGTAGTACGTACTATTACTGGATGAAACATTTTAATCGTCCTGATCCAAATGCGGAGGTAAAAGAACTGATTCAAGCTATTTATAATGAACACGATGGGTGTTATGGTTATCGTCGTATTCGTGATGAACTTATGAATCGTGGACACAAAGTAAATCATAAAAAAGTATATCGCCTTATGAAAGAATTAGGGTTAAAATGTCTGGTTCGTATGAAAAAATATCGCTCTTACAAAGGGACAGTTGGGAAAATTGCGCCAAATATTTTAAATCGCAACTTCCAAGCTGAAAAACCAAATGAAAAGTGGGTTACAGATATTACGGAGTTTAAGTTATTTGGGGAGAAGTTATACCTATCACCAATGTTGGATTTATTTAATGGTGAAATTATCACGTATACAATTAGTTCCAGACCGACCTATTCCCTTGTTTCAACGATGTTGGACCAAGCCCTTTATTGTGTAACCGATCCGGATAAACTCCTCATTCACTCTGATCAAGGTTGGCACTATCAAATGAAACAATACCGCCATTCTCTTAAGAATTGTGGTATAACTCAAAGTATGTCTCGCAAAGGAAACTGTTATGACAATGCCGTTATTGAAAATTTCTTCGGTATTATGAAATCGGAATTTCTGTATCGAAAAGAATTTGAAAGTATAACACATTTCAAACAAGAATTAGCAAAGTATATAGAATACTATAATCATAAAAGAATTAAGGCGAAATTAAAGGGTATGAGCCCAGTACAATACCGGGCTCATACCCTAGAGGCTGCCTAATGAAACGACCTGTCTAACTTTCGGGGGTCACTTCATA
>NZ_JXIS01000019.1:0-102781 GCF_000836715.1 Bacillus sp. L_1B0_5
TGTCCCGTTTTCAGGGTTCACTTCAAAATGGATCGGTGTTTTTCACATTACATTTTTTTATTTTTTAATAAAGAAGCTCCAGCAATTTCAGGATGTGTCATTTCAAATGGATCTAAAATAATATCCAATTCCTCTTCTGTCAGTACACCATGCTCTAAACATAACTCCCTAACAGATTTTCCTGTTTCAATTGCTTCACGTGCAATGCGAGATGCTGCTTCATAACCAATATGAGGATTAACTGCTGTAATAATTCCAACACTTTTCTCAACATATTGCTTCAGCAATTCTTCATTTGCTGTAATTCCTTCAATACAATATTCACGGAATACACGGAATCCGTTATTCATAATACTGATAGATTGAATTAAATTAAATACAAGCACAGGCTCCATTACATTTAACTCTAATTGCCCTGCTTCTGATGCTAAGCAAATTGTATGATCGTTTCCGATTACTTGGAATGCGACTTGGTTAATTACTTCTGCCATAACTGGATTTACTTTACCTGGCATAATAGATGAACCTGGCTGACGTGCTGGCAATTGAATTTCAGCTAACCCAACACGTGGTCCAGAAGCCATAATACGAAGATCGTTTGCAATTTTAGACATATTCATCATACATACTTTAAGTGCTGCAGATACTTCTGTGTATGCATCTGTATTTTGCGTTGCATCAACTAAATGCTCTGCACCAACAAGTGGGAATCCACTAAACGTTCTTAAATGTTTTACTACTTGTTCAATATACGTAGGATTTGCATTTAATCCTGTACCAACAGCTGTCGCCCCCATATTCACTTCATATAAATGTTGACGAGACTGTTTAATTCTTTTTATATCACGTTCAAGCACTCGGCTATACGCTTCAAATTCTTGTCCAAGGCGAATTGGAACTGCATCTTGTAAATGTGTGCGTCCCATTTTAATAACGTGATCAAACTCTTTTGCTTTTTTACGAAAAGCAGAATGAAGTTCTTCCATTGTAATAAGAAGCTCTTCTAACATCATAAGAGTTGCAATATGAATCCCTGTTGGAAACGCATCGTTCGTTGATTGGGCCATGTTCACATGAGTATTTGGGCTAATTTTCGCATATTCCCCTTTTTCATATCCAATACGTTCTAACGCTCTATTCGCAATTACTTCATTTGTATTCATATTAATAGAAGTTCCGGCTCCGCCTTGAATAGGATCCACAATAAATTGATCATGAAACTTTCCATCAACAATTTCTTGCGCTGCTTCTGCAATTTCATGTCCAATGTCCTTAGCTAAATAACCAGTATCTATATTCGCAAGTGCCGCCGCTTTTTTCACAATTGCCATTGCTGTAATGAGTGATGGATGAATGCGGTATCCTGTAATTGGGAAGTTTTCTACGGCACGTAATGTTTGTACACCATAATAAGCTGCACCTGGTACTTCTTTTTCACCTAAAAAATCTTTTTCTATACGTATATCCTTCGTTGCTATCATTTTTATCACCTATACTTTTTCATTCTAAATCCTTATCCAAAAAATCCGCCCTCTAAAAACACGAGTATCATTCAGAAGAATTTTTCAGTATCCACCTTCACTATATAGCACCTTTTTTGAAAGCGCAAACATTTATTTTTCTGCATATCCTTTTTATTAAAGTTTATAGAAAATCATTCTTCTACTTTCCTTATTTCCACTCGTTTAATTTGATGCATATCCTTTTCAAGGACTTTAAAATAAAAACCGTGTTTCTCAATAAGATCTCCTTCAGCAACGATTTGTTTTTGTACCATAATCCAGCCACCAATTGTATCTACATCATCAGCAATTAAATGTATGCCAAGCAAATCATTTACTTCACTAATAAGCACTTTTCCCTCTACAATTTTATACCCTTCACTTACATGCTCTATAGGCGGGTGTTCATCTTCATCGTATTCATCTCGAATTTCTCCAACAATTTCTTCTAAAATATCCTCTAGTGTAACAATCCCTGCTGTACCACCATATTCATCATACAATACAGCTAATGGAATGTGTTTTCTTTGCATTTGTAATAGTAAATCATGAATTGGAATATTTTCTAGCACTTCAATAACTGGCCTTGTATATGGCATAATCGAGCACTCTTCGTCCCGATTACCATCCATATAACGAATAAATAAATCTTTTACATTAACCATCCCAATAATTTCATCTTTATCTTCACCAAATACAGGATATCTCGTGTACTTTTCTTGTGCGATTACTTTAATATGTGTTTCAAATGGTTCGTCCTCATATAAGCCTACAACTTCCGTACGAGGTACCATAATTTCTTTTGCTACTCTATTATCAAATTCAAAAATATTATTTACATATTTAAATTCCCTTTGGTTAATCTCTCCGCTCTCATAGCTCTCAGATAAGATTAACCTTAATTCTTCTTCTGAATGAGCTACTTCATGTTCAGAAGCTGGATGTAATCCGAATAAGCCAGTTACAACCCTCGCTGAACCATTCAAAGCCCAAATAAACGGATACATAACTCGGTAAAAATAAATAAGTGGTTTCGATAACAATAAGCTAACTTGTTCTGCTTTTTGTATAGCAAATGTCTTTGGAGCAAGCTCCCCAATGACAACATGTAAAAATGTAATTACTGCAAAGGCAATAATAAATGAAACTGTACTAGAAATCGCAGGTGAGAATTTTAATTTTAAAAACAACGGCTCGAGTAAATGTTTAATGGTTGGTTCCCCTAACCACCCGAGCCCTAAAGCAGTAATTGTAATACCTAGCTGACAGGCCGATAAATATTCATCTAAATTTGAAGTTACCTTTTTAGCTGCCAGTGCACCTCGTCTTTTTTCGCTAACGAGTTGATCAATACGACTGCTACGTACCTTAATAATTGCAAATTCAACAGCCACAAAAAATGCTGTTAACCCAATAAGAATGACTACCATCAATAATTTTAAAATATCCACATATGTCCTTTAGCTTTCTTAGCTAAAGTTACACCTCCTTTTAAAAAGAAGTTTCACTTTAGTTTCTTCAATTATTTGAAAGCAACTCTATATAAAATCAACCAATTTTCAAACCTCATACAATTCTAAAGGTAAACCATCGGGATCTTGGAAAAAGACGAATTTCTTCCCCGTTATTTCATCAATACGGATCGATTCTGTCTCAACACCACATTGATTTAAATGCTTCACAGCTTCTTCTATATTTGTAACAGCAAATGCTAAATGTCTAAGACCTGCTGCTTCTGGAAAACTTTTGCGCTCAGGCGGATTTGGAAATGAAAATAATTCGATTTGATACTCTTCTCCTACACATAAATCTAATTTATAAGAATCTCGTTCCTTTCTATATACTTCATTTATTTCTTTAAATCTCAATATTCTAGTATAAAAATTTTTTGACGTCTCATAATTCGAACAAATAATTGCAACGTGATGCACTCTACATATATTCATACTCTCTCTATTCCTTTCTTTACCAAAGATGCATATTCTCCCTTGAAATGAAAAACATATATAGCAGAATATCTCTTTTAGGGGGCTTACCATGAAATTCATTACTTTTTTCATCGGACTAATTGTTGTTTTCTTGCTCGCTTATATTGCTAGCAATAATAAGAAGCATATTAAATTTAAACCAATTTTTATCATGCTTATTATACAGTTAATTTTAACCTATTTACTATTAAATACAGAAATCGGCCTCATACTTATTAGAATCATTTCTAGTTTGTTTACCAAGCTACTCGAGTATGCTGCTGATGGAATAAATTTCGTATTTGGTGGTCTTGCAAATAAAGGTGAAATGCCATTTTTCCTTACTGTATTATTACCAATCGTCTTTATTTCTGTTTTAATTGGTATATTACAACATTTCAAAATACTACCGTTTTTCATTCATTGGATTGGGTACTTTCTTAGTAAAATAAATGGTCTTGGGAAATTAGAATCTTACAACGCTATCGCCTCTGCCATTGTCGGCCAATCAGAAGTTTTTATTACAGTGAAAAAGCAATTAGCTCAAATTCCAAAACACCGTCTTTATACACTTTGTGCCTCTGCTATGTCAACCGTATCTATGTCTATCGTAGGTGCCTATATGACAATGATTGAGCCTAAATATGTAGTAACCGCACTCGTTCTTAATTTATTTAGCGGTTTTATTATCGTACTCATCATTAACCCTTACGACGTTAAAGATGACGAAGATATTTTAGAGATCAAAGGTGAAAAACAAAGCTTTTTTGAAATGCTTGGAGAATACATTCTTGATGGTTTTCGTGTAGCCATTGTTGTCGGCGCTATGCTCATTGGATTCGTTGCATTAATTAGTTGTATTAATGACCTGTTCCTCATTATATTCGGTATTACGTTCCAACAATTAATCGGCTACGTATTTGCACCTATCGCATTCCTTATCGGTGTACCAAGTTCTGAAATTGTCGCAGCTGGCAGCATTATGGCAACGAAGCTTGTAACGAATGAATTTGTCGCAATGATGGATCTTAGTAAAATTTCTAATAACCTTTCTCCCCGTACAGTTGGTATTATTTCTGTTTTCCTCGTGTCTTTTGCCAATTTTTCTTCCATTGGTATTATTTCAGGTGCGGTAAAAGGACTAAACGAGGAACAAGGAAACGTTGTTGCAAGGTTTGGCCTTAAATTACTATATGGAGCTACTCTCGTTAGCATTTTATCTGCAATTATCGTAAGCATTATGTTGTAATTAGGTAAAATTTTATCATTTTCTTATCCCTATCTTTTGTACACAATAACGAATAGATGTCTTATAAAGTGAAACTTTACTCAGAGGGGGATAGCCCCCTCTGAGTATTAGCCTTCACCAATCGGGCTTTTACGGGCAGTTAACTCCCACCTAACTTCCTTGCATTCGCTGGACTTTGAGGTGGGAGTTTTACTGCCCGTTAATGCGGGATAAATAATCAAGACATCTATTTTTTATACATGTACAATCGCTTTTATTTAGCGTAAAATATTTTTTATGTGTTTGAATACACTTCTAAATGTATACACTTTGATAGTTTTAAAGGAGAAAAAATGATGAAATCCGACACGAACAACAATACGCGAGCCAAAAAAGGACGCTCAAAGAAAAAACGCTTACTTTGGTTCCTTCTTATTCCATTACTAATTGTAGCACTTGGAGCAGGAGGCTACTCCTTCCATATATACAGTAAAGCAAAGTCCGTCTTAAATAATGCTTATGCTGAACTAGGTCGAGGAGATAAGTCCAGTAAACGCGAAAAAGCTGTTAAACCTATGACCGACAACATTTCCGTACTAATTATGGGTGTTGATGAAAGTGATATTAGGGAAAAAGGTTACGGAAAAGCAACTCGAACAGATGCGTTATTACTTGCAACAATTAATAAAAACGATAAATCCGTTAAACTTGTAAGCATTCCACGTGACTCACGCGTCTACATTAAGTCACGTGATAAATACGATAAAATTACACATGCTCACGTATTCGGTGGTGTAGACAGCACAATTGATACGGTAGAGAACTTTTTAGATGTTCCAGTTGATTACTATGTAAAATTCAACTTTAAATCCTTTATCAAAATTGTTGATTCTCTTGGTGGTATTACTGTGGACGTTCCAGTTGAGTTCACAGAGCAAAATAGTAAAGATGAAGCAGATGCAATTCATCTTAAAAAAGGACGTCAACATTTAAATGGAGAAGAGGCATTGGCGCTAGCTAGAACTCGTCATATCGATAGTGATTATATGCGTGGCCAACGACAACAGCTTGTATTAGAGGCCATTGCTGAAAAGGCACTATCTCTTAATTCCATTAATAAAATCGGTGGCCTACTAGACGCTGTCGATAAAGATTTAAAAACCAATTTAACGTTTGATGATATGATGACAATTACAAAAAATTCAATGGATTCAAATTTAAAAATGGAAAAAATGCAAGTAGAAGGTACAGATAAATATATAGGTGGTATTTATTATTACGTTCCAAATGAAAAAAGCGTCGATACTATTTCAACTACCCTTCAAAAACATCTCGGTGTTACGAATAAAAATGAACATAAAAAATTATAATAAAAAGGCTGCTAGATCTTTCTAGACAGCCTTTTTATTTTATTTTTCAACATATTTTTCATACACATTGTGACAAGAAGTGACAATTATTACAGCGATGTAACATTTTTTATGAAAACATTACACACACAGTGAAAATAATAGTATACTAGTACGTACATAATGTTATTTTCATCATTTTTATACAAAAAATGTAATACATATATTTATACATAAATTTCTGGGGGGAAATAAATGAAGCTAAGTAAAATACTGATCGGTTCTGCAATTGCTGGGGGCATATTACTTTGTGTAGGCGGTGTTGGGGGATATCAATATGTATCCAAATTAAATAATCAATTAAATACTACTGCATTACCAAATACTACATTTGAAGGTATTTCTCTCGATGGAAAAAATAAGAACGATATTCAAGCAATTATTAATCAAAAGGTAACTGAATTAGATCAAAAATCCCTTACCTACATATTCCAAAACGATAAACAAACTTACACATGGAAAGATTTAGGGATAAATTATAAAGAGAAAGATATTATTGACAAAATCTTTAAAGAACAAGAAGGAAACGTAATGAATCGTTACAAAATGCGGAAGCAAGCTGAAAACGGTGAATTAAAACGTGACTATAAATTAACACCACAATTAAATGCAACAGCTTATGAAACCTTTATAAAAGATAAATATAATGAAACATTAAAAAATCCTGTTAATGCGGAATTAAGTATTGAAGGCCCAACAGTAAATATTAGTCAAAGTCAAAACGGAGAAAAAATTGATAAAGGGAAGCTAAACGGTTTAACAAACGAAGCGATTACTACTGGTAAATCAGATGTTACATTGCCAGTTACATTCATAAAACCCGAACGTTCTACAGAAGACATACAGAAAATGGGTATTAAAGAAGTCATCGCTGAATATTCTACTCCAATGGCTGGCCGTAACGGAAATCAATCATTTAACGTAAATAAGTCAGCTAATACTTTAAGTGGGGTTATTGTCGCACCTGATGAAACATTTAGTTTTAACGGCCGCGTTGGCGTAACTGATGCTGCACATGGTTACAAATCTGCAGCAGTATATTCACAAGGTAAAGTAATACAAAGTGCAGGCGGAGGAGTTTGCCAAGTCAGTAGTACATTATACAGCGCAGCTTTAAGGGCAGATTTAGGTATTGTTTCTCGAAGTAATCATTCTATGCCGGTAAATTATTTACCACTTGGGCAAGATGCAGCAGTAGCAGATTATGGTCCAGATTTAAAATTTAAAAATAATACGGGCAATCATATTTATATTCAAGCATTTTCAAATGGGGGTAGTATTACTACACGCATTTTCGGTACAAATACTGGTAAAAATGTTGAAGTCTCTTCTCAAGTAATTAGTAGAAGTAGTGATAAAATAACAGCAGTTACGTATAAAAAAGTAACACAAAACGGGGAAGTAATATCAAATGGACAAATTTCAAAAAGCGTATATAAAAGCGCTCCAAAAGAATAGATAATATCCACCGAATAGCATAAAGAAAAAGGCGTGATTATATCACGCCTTTTTCTTTTGCAGTAATAGTAAAAAAGTTTCAAGATGGTCTTTCGTTTCTTCTAAAGACCACATACGATTGCCTTGCTTCGCAGCTAATACACACGCCTCTTCCCACGCGTTCTTTTTCTTCATATTTATTAATTCATCACGTAATTTCAAAACAATTTCTTCGTCTTCTTGTTCAATAAACTCTTCCATCACGCTTACTATTTCATCCTCATGAATACTTAACGTACAGTACGATTTAAGAAAGTATTGTAATGTCGTATACATAATGTACTCCCCCTTCTTATTTATCAGATGGATAAGAAGTAATAATCTTAAACCCTAATTCTCCTGACTTATCTCTCGCTAAAACAGTAACAGTTTTTACCAACTTGTCTTTTACACTCATATTTTTCTTTATTACCGTTTTTCCAACCGGGAATGAATGTGTTGTATTTAATACGAGACGAGCCTCTTTAGAATTTTTTAACCAGTCTTGAATTTCCTTATCATGCTGCTTCAAACTATCTTTTACAGCTTTCGTTGCTGTTTCCTTGTCATAGTATGTACTTGCTGCTGATACTTTATCTGTCTTCAAGCGATTCTTCAAATCTTCTTCTGATTTGCCTACATGTCTTTCAATCGTATGACCATTTTTAGGTGGTCCTTCCATTTCATCTAAAATATTATCACTAATTTTTTCTACTGATGTCGATTGATTCCCTGTTTGTTTCTCTGTTTTTTGTTCTTTTCCTGCACATCCACTTAAGATCAGCATTAGTGCCAATAAACTACTCAAGAAAAGACTGCTTATTCGTTTCATCATATCACCTCTTCCATGATTATTATCGTAACTTCACTAAAAGTCAATTTCACAACGAAAAAACCTATCAGTTTTCATTTTTTTCATCTATTTTCCTACACACTTTCACCAACACCCTATTTTCCGCCCCTCTTAATATATACCCCCTAAATTTTATGATTATTTCCCAAATAAAAATACCGATAATAAAACCATATAACCCTTTTAAACAAAGGGTTATTAAACTTTTTTGAAAATAACTTAAAATACCCCTATTTTTATATACCTAATACCCATATAAGGTATATAAATACCTTCTTATCAACATTTTCTACATTATGTAAATTTACCCTTGCCTATACAATCGAAATGTGGTGTAATGCAAAAAAAGATAAAGGATTTTAAACAATGGCTGAAACGATTCAAAATTTCTTAACAGAATACTATTCAATCGCAATTCCACTTAGTATCTTAATTAACATCATCATTAGTCTTTTAGGTGTTATTCCTAGCATCTTTTTAACCGCCATTAATATACAGCTCTTCGGTGTAACAAATGGCACAATCATCTCGATCGCAGGTGAGGCCTTAGGGGCTATTATCTCGTTTTATATTTACCGCATGGGCCTTCAAAAGTTCACTCACGATAAAGTAAATAAGTACCCAAAGGTAGAGCGTCTTCTTTATGTAGAAGGTAGAGAGGCCTTTCTACTCGTTCTATCGTTTCGATTGATACCTTTCATCCCATCAAGTATCGTGACTTTATTTGCAGCTCTAGGGAAAATGTCATTACTCTCCTTCAGTATTGCCAGTACAATAGGTAAAATACCGGCCTTATTGATTGAAGTATATTCGGCATACCAAGTCATGAACGGAACAAATGAAGCGAAGTGGATTGTGACAATCGCAGGTTGTATCGGATTATATTATTTGTGGAAAAAATGGAGAAAAAAATAAAGAAGGAGCATAGGCTCCTTCTTTATTTTTGAGGTATTTTATTAATAGCTATCCTTTAAATCCTTAGTTAATACCAACAGCACTAAATGATTGCTTAACCGCTGCTACTTCAGCAGAATTTGCACCATATAAGTCTGCAGCAGCTTGTACTGCACCAGCACGAGCTTGGCTAAATGTAGTAGATTGCGTGAAATACTGTGTATTTGCACGGTAGTAAATCGCACCTAATTTATCTTTACCGATACCAGTTACAGTTACACCAAAATGCGTACCGCCATTTGCTAATAAATAAGCTTGTTTATTAATAATGCCGCTGTTTGTATGAACGCCACCGTTATCACTTGAACCTGTGTAACGCTTAGAATAATGGTCTGGATCACCATATTTCGCTGGATCACTCATAGAGCGAAGCGCATCTCCTGCTTTACCAGGCGTGTAAATATCTTCACCAATCTCCCAATCTGGGTTACGGTTATCATAGAATTCTACTAAAGTACCAAAGATATCAGAAATCGCTTCATTTAATGCGCCTGATTCATTTTGATAAATTAAATTCGAGCTATTTTCCGTAACAGCATGCGTTAATTCGTGACCAATTACATCAATACCACCAGATAATGAAGTGAATGTTACACCATCACCATCTCCGTATACCATTTGTGAGCCATTCCAGAATGCATTATTATACTTACTTCCGTAATGAACTGTTGATTTTAATGGTGCTCCTGCATCATTAATAGAGTTTCTGTTAAATGTAGCTTTATAATAATCATATGTTCTACCTGCATAGTAATGAGCATCTACTGCCGCTGCATCATACGCTGCATTGAAAACATTATCCGCATCTGCCCATAATGTTCCTGGTAATGTTGAGCGGTTTTTCGCATCATATGTGAAAATCGTTGCCCCGCGCGTATTATCTTGTAAGTAGTAAGATGAACCAGATAATGTTGTATTAAGTGATTTCGTATCTCCTAATACACCTTTACCAGTTCCTACTTTATTTGTTCCTGTTACAGGTTTTACTACTGCTTTCGCATCCTGTTTAGGAGCCTCTTGCTTAACTGGTGACTTATCATCATTTGTCACATGATCAATTGTATTAAACTTATTTAATACTTTACCGCTGTCTGCTTCAATGAAATAGTAGTAGTTTCCTGGACTTGGATCTAAGAAGTTTAGATTTACAACGTATGCATATGTTGTTTCTTCACCATTTTGATATACATATAAGTCCGCTTTTGGTTCTACCTCATATTTCGGTGTCACACCTAAATCTTGCTGCGCGATTTCAATTGCTTTTGCGCCTTCAATCTTATTTTTATTTTTCAACTTTTCCTTTTTGTCTAAATCAGGTGCAACTGTTCCAGACAAAACTTTTAAAGAACCGTCTTTACTTACGTGAGCTACTTGAGTAGAACCCCATACAGGTACTCCTTCGTAAACTTGTTGCATACGTACTACTGTTGAATCAGTTACAGCATCTTTCTTCACTTGTTTCACTTTGAAAGAATCTTGCGCACTCTTTTCTCCTAGCTTGTAATCACCTTTTGCTGCGTTTAAGTAATCAAACACAACAGATTCTGCCTTCTTACCAGTTGCTTCAGTTAGATCACCAGAAATAAACTCAGGTGACTGCACCGTCTCATTGTACTTCTTCGTAGAGAGCACATTTTTAGAATCCGCAAACGCAGAGCCTGTCCCTCCAAAAGTTGTAACTGCCATTCCTGTCGCTAACACTAATGCTAAACTCTTCTTTTTCATATAACCTTCCCCCTAATAAAAAATTTTTTGAAAAAGAGTAGTTTCATATTAGCATTATGTTTCCACTATTAATATACTAAAAATTCAAATAATTATTTTCTCAAGTTTTGTAGAATTTTGAGGAACAAATATTGAAAAAAAACCCCTTTCCGATTGGAAAGGGGGATTATTATGAATTAACTTGTTCAACAGTTTTAGCTTGTTGACCAACAATATCAGGTTTACTGCTATACTGATGTATTCCTCCAGCAACTGTAAGAGTCACTATAAACGCTAATACTCCAAATACCATCTTTTTCATTTTTATTCCTCCTTATTATCATTCATCAAATCAATAACTAACCTATAATATCGATTACTTTCTTCAAATCTCGATAAATTTGAAAAATGTTCTGCTAGTTCAACGTATACTTTCTTTAATTCTATTTTATTTCCTGCAGATTTATACAACGGGATAGCCTCATTTTCCAAAAATAATTTATAATCTTTTGCTTCTTCAAAATATTTATATCTAAGCATTAAAAGCAAGTATAATTTTGCATTAAATCTCTCTTCTTGTTTCGCTGCATCAATTCCCTTATCAATTAACGCCCTTGCCTCGTCCAACTCTTCTAATTTAATGCATACTAATGCCATTTCATATATTGTATCTAAATAGTTTAAATCTATTTGTTTTTGAAGTTGTAGACTATCTAAATAATATTTTTTCGCTTGCTGATATTTTCCTTTTTTATAATAGATACTTCCCATATTACTTAAAGTAATAGCTAATAGTACATCCTTATCAGCAAAAGATGTGGCCTCTCTCAATATACTTTCATACATTTTTAAAGCTTCTTCATACTGACCTTTTTCTGTATAACTTACCGCAATAAGGATTTGGCAATTAATTATGTTTCTAAACTTATATTCACTACGAAATCCTTCTAATGCCATATTTACAAAATGAATTGCAAGATGATGAATATCTAAATGAGTATATGCAAGCGCTATATTATAATACAAGCCTGTTTCATGATACCCTTGTTCCTTGGCCATTACTTCTGTTTTTAATAAGTAATCTAGCCCATCCTTCCATCTATACTGTAAACAGCACAATAACCCTCTACTATACATATATAATAACTTCTGAAATGGAGAATATTTTTTATATACCTTCTTCAACTTATCTAATTCTTCTTCGAGTGCAGGAAAATCCCTTTTCATAATTAAATAACGTGTATACAGCAGTTTATAATAATTTATAATTTCAAAATCCAACACATGCTTCATTTCACCTTGCAACTCTTCATATATACGTTCTACTTGTTGCTTGTCCAAATGAACTAGTGCATTCAACCATTCATCCAGCTTCCCCTTCACATCTTCTTCTACATCTCTCAAATCCGTCACGGCAATTTCCAGTCTTGTGCAGAGCAATTGTAGAATTTCTTCTGATGCTTCGATCTTTCCATTTTCGATCTTACTTAAGTATGAGACAGAACAAATGCCCTGACATAGTTCTTCTTGTGTCATTTTTTGCTGGAGCCGTTTGTAAAAGACTTGTTTGCCTATTTTTTCTAATGTTTGTTGCATTGTCCTCCTCCATTCTCATTACCCCATTACTCTAATAATACATAAAATCGAGAGAAATATAAATTGATAAATGTTAATTTTCTAAAAAATATGCATAATTTCATTTTTTTCTCTCTTGACTTCACATCAATATCTCTTCTTTGCTACGAATGATGAAAAATTGGTATACTATAACCAAATTATGGAGGTGTTCTCGCGATGACTCATTATAAAGACGATAGTTATGCCTTACATACAGACCTATATCAAATCAACATGGCTTATACATATTGGAAAGATGGTATTCATAATCGCCGTTCTGTTTTTGATTTATATTTTCGAAAGCTTCCATTTGAGAATGGCTACGCTGTTTTTGCTGGCCTTGAGAAAATTGTAGAGTACATAGAAAATTTCAGTTTTACTGAAAGCGATATCGCTTATTTAGCAGAATTACAATTTGAAGAAGAATTCCTTCATTATTTACAAAATATGAAATTCACTGGGACGATTCGCAGTATGCAAGAAGGTGAAGTTGTATTTAATAACGAGCCTTTATTACGTGTTGATGCACCACTCGGTGAAGCACAAATTATTGAAACCGCCCTCTTAAATATTGTGAATTACCAAACATTAATTGCAACAAAAGCTGCTCGTATGAAACATGCTGCAAGTAATGATGAGCTTTTAGAGTTCGGCACAAGACGTGCCCATGAGTTCGATGCTGCCCTTTGGGGGACACGCGCTGCCTTTATTGGTGGTTTCTCCTCTACAAGCAACGTTCGTGCCGGAAAACGCTTCGGGATCCCTGTAGCTGGCACACATGCGCACTCTTTCGTTCAAGCATATCGCGATGAATACGTCGCATTTAAGAAATACGCTGAAACTCATAAAAAGTGCGTCTTTCTCGTTGATACATATGACACATTGAAATCTGGTGTTCCAAATGCGATTCGCGTCGCAAAAGAATTTGGAGATCGTATTGATTTCTATGGCATTCGTCTTGATAGTGGTGATATGGCTTATTTATCTAAAAAGGCAAGAAAACTACTAGATGAAGCAGGATTTACAAATACAAAAATTATCGCTTCTAGCGATTTAGATGAATACACAATTATGCACCTTAAATCTCAAGGGGCAAAAATTGACGTATGGGGCGTTGGGACAAAATTAATTACGTCCTTTGAGCAACCTGCATTAGGAGCTGTTTACAAACTAGTTGCGATTGAAGATACTGACGGAAAATTAAATGATACGATTAAAATTTCATCTAACCCTGAAAAAATTACCACTCCAGGACTGAAACGAATTTATCGTATTATCAATCGTGTTAACGATCATGCAGAAGGTGATTATATTGCGTTAGATTCTGAAGAACCTGGAAAAGAAGAGCGCTTAAAAATGTTCCATCCAGTTCACACATATATAAGTAAATTCGTAACAAACTTTGAAGCCCGTGAACTGCATAAAGACATTTTCGTTAACGCTGAAAGAACATATGAACTACCAAGTATATTAGATATTCAACAATATAGTGCACAGAGTCTCGCTCTATTTTGGGAAGAATACATGCGAACTTTAAATCCCGAAGAGTATCCTGTCGATTTAAGCCAAGAATGTTGGGATCATAAAATGAATTACATCCAAACTGTTCGAGAACAAGTTGAAAAAAACATACAAAAGTAAACAGAGAAGTTTCTCCTTCTCTGTTTTTTCAATACTATATGGATATTTGTAAAAAATATATTAAAATAATAAGACGAATGTGTTTTATTTGTAAATTTTAATATTACACTATTTAAAAGTAAAATAATATTTGATATTATTTTATTAAATCAATTTCAACAAAATCACTAATAAAAAAGAGGACGCAGGTTGCGTCCTCTTTTTTATAAATCTTTCACTCGTAATACACGCATTGCATTTAACACTGCAAGTAGTGTCACACCAACATCTGAGAAAACAGCTTCCCACATTGTTGCAATACCAAAGGCACCAAGTAATAGAACAATCCCTTTTACACCTAAAGCAAAGATGATATTTTGCCACACTATACTTCTTGTGCGTTTTGCAATTTTTACAGCTGTCGCAATTTTTGAAGGCTCATCAGTCATAATAACGATGTCTGCCGCTTCAATTGCTGCATCTGATCCTAAACCACCCATCGCAATACCAACGTCTGCACGGGCTAATACTGGTGTATCGTTAATACCGTCACCAACGAAGGCAATTTTTTCTTTTCCGTGCTTCGCTGCATCAATTTTTTCAATCTCTTCTACTTTTTGTTGCGGTAGTAATTCCGCATGAACTTCATCTAAGCCCAATTCTTTACCGACAGCTTCACCAACTGTTTTTGCATCACCAGTTAACATTACTGTCTTTTTAATACCTAGTTCTTTTAACTTTTGAATCGCTTGTTTCGAATCCTCTTTTACCTCATCAGAGATAACAATATAACCTGCATATTTTCCATCTACAGCAACGTGAACTAATGTACCTACTGTTTCTGGTTGTTTAAATTCAATATTTTCTTTTCTCATTAATTTTGCATTACCTGCAAAAATTTCTTTTCCTTGTACTTTCACGACTGTACCGTGACCAGAAATTTCGTTATAATCATCGATTATTTTTTCATCAATTGATTTTCCATATGCCTTTCGAATAGATTGGGCAATCGGATGGTTAGAATACACTTCAGCAAATGCCGCATACTCTAATAACTCTTCACTTGTAGTACCTTCGCTCGGTTCCATTTTTGTAACTTTGAAAACACCTTTTGTTAATGTTCCTGTTTTGTCAAAAACAATATATTTCACATCATTTAAAGCTTCTAAATAGTTACTACCTTTTACTAACACACCACTTTTAGATGCACCACCGATACCTCCAAAGAATCCAAGAGGAATGGATACAACTAACGCACATGGACAAGAGATTACTAAGAACACTAAAGCTCTATAAATCCACTCAGAGAATGTAGCTCCTTCTAAAATAAGCGGTGGAATAAACGCCATGATCGCCGCTGTAATAACTACAACTGGAGTGTAGTAACGCGCAAACTTCGTAATAAAGTTTTCTGTTGGTGCTTTTTTACTGCTTGCATTTTGAACTAAATCTAAAATTTTCGATACAGTTGATTCACCGAATTCTTTTGTAACTTCAATTGTTAATACACCGTTTTGGTTCACAAAGCCACTTAATACATCATTTCCAACTTCAACTTCACGTGGTACAGATTCACCAGTTAATGCCGAAGTATCTACCATTGATGTTCCTTCAATTACTTTTCCGTCTAATGGTACTTTCTCACCTGGCTTAACGATAATATAATCGCCAATTTGTACATCTTCTGGCGATACTTGTTTCGTTTCATTCCCAACCTTTACATTCGCATAATCAGGACGAATATCCATTAATGAAGTAATTGATTTTCGAGAGCGGTTTACCGCAATGCTTTGGAATAGTTCTCCTACTTGATAAAATAGCATTACTGCTACAGCTTCTGAATATTGCTGAATTGCAAAGGCTCCTACAGTTGCAATTGCCATTAAGAAGTTTTCATCAAATACTTGGCCGCGAGTTATGTTTCTTACCGCTCTCCAAACGATATCTCCACCTATTAATAAATAAGCAAGGACGAATAACGGAATTGTTACCATTTGTGGTAAGCTCGCTAATGCAGCAATTGCTGTCAAAATTCCGCCGACCACTAATCTCCCTACCATCTTTTTCACGTTTGCTTCACCATGATCGTGACTATGTCCGTGGTCATGACCGTTCTTCTCTTCACGAACAACTTTCACATCTGGCTCTAACTTTTGAACGACATTTGTTATATTTACTACAGTCGCTTCTAGTTCTCTTTTATTCGCAATTTCTACTCGTAGTTTCTTCGATACGAAATCAACAGTTGCTTCTGAGACAGCTGGCATTTCCTTAACTTTATTTTCAATTTTCATTGCACAGTTCGCGCAATCTAAACCTTCTAATATAAATACTTCTTTAGCAATTTTATTTTTTTGTTCTTCTTGCACTTTAATATGCGGTTCTAATTTTGTAACGAGTTGTTTTGCTTCCGTAACAACTTCGTTTTCTTTATTTTGTGCTGTTTCTAAGATCATTGTCTTTGTTGCGAAGTTTACAGAGCAAGAATTTACTCCTTCTATATTCCCAACACCTTTTTCAATTTTCATTGCACAGTTCGCACAATCTAAACCTTCTAACATCAGTTTCTTTTTCACTAATGCTTCAGCCATCGTTCTCCCTCCTCGCGTTCTTTTTATTCTTCTTCGTTTACGTGCTCAAACGCTTGCTCGAAGATATGAATTACGTGCTGGTCAGCTAACGAATAATAAACAACCTTTCCTTCTTTACGATTCTTTACAAGTTTCGCTTGCTTTAACACACGAAGCTGATGCGAAATAGATGATTGTGTCATTCCTAATAAATAAGCTAAATCACAAACGCACATTTCAGCTTCAAATAGCGCATGTAATATTCTCGTACGTGTACGGTCACCTAATACTTTAAATAGTTCTGCTACTTTACTTAAACTTTCATCAGTTGGAATTGTTTGTTTTACTTGCTCAACAACTTCTTCATGAATTATTGTTTGAGAACATGTCTCTTGTGGTGTTTCCACTTTATTTCCAGCCATTATAGCTCACCTCTTTAATTGAACATATGAACAATCATTCATATATCTTATACTCTTATTATATGAGCGCCTACTCATATGTGTCAATGAAATCTGAATTTTTTTATGAACATTCCGTTCACATTTTAGTAAGGCATATACATATTTTCCGCATCCTCTATATTCTCATACAAAAAAGGATGTACAATTCGCACACCCCTTTTTACTTACTTTTTATTTTTCACCGCATCCACAATTAAAGAAACAAATCCTAACTGATTATCCCGATTTCTATGGTCAAAACGTTTCGATCGATAAATAAATCCATCTTTCTCATTCCAATCATTATAGTGAAACTTACCATTCTCATCACAGTATTCTAAGAGCCTCACTTGAAAACCTGCTGATTCAAACATGGACGTGATTGTTTTATAGTTATGAACAATTTTATGGCTTGCTGCTGGATGCTCTAATGGACCAGGTCCACCTATTTGTACACCCTGCTGATATTCTTCATCTGGAAAAAATCCATCTGGTACTGCACAACGAATATATCCATTCTCCATTAAAAACTCATAACAAATTTTTGCAGCTTCAATTCCTTCTTCGTACGATAAATGCTCCCATACATGTTCCGCTAAAATTGCTGATAAAGAATTGGGTTTCACTTTATCAAGCCAAGTTTCTCTTCGCAATAAATTTAATTCTTCTTCATTCGTATGTAACCAACCAGGATTATTATTATACCCCTCTGCTCCAACAACAACTTTCGTTTCTCGCATTTTGCTCCCACCCTTTTTTCATATTCCGACATAAAAATTCGATAAAGTTACCTTTCTTTCCTTTTTTATCCAAAAGAAAAACCTTGCGCGCTCCCTAGACGCACAAGGCTTACTATTTTATATCCCTTTAATTAGCTTGATCTAAATTATCCTGCGAACTTCCATCGTCTTTTAAATGACTATGTTTTTTCGAATAAACAAAGTATACAACTACTCCAATCGCTAACCAAATACCAAAGTATATCCATGTTGTTAACGGTAAATTTACCATTAAGAATAGACAACATGCAATTGAAATAATCGGTAAGATCGGTACAAGTGGTACCATAAATCCACGTTGTAATTTCGGATGCGTTTTACGAAGAATGATAACAGTTACACCAACCATGGCGAATGTTAATAACGCTCCAATATTCGCTAAATTCGACAATTCTTTTAAATCGATAAATCCAGCAATTAAAGCACTACCAATTCCTGTTAACCAAACTGAAAATGTTGGCGCTTCAGTCTTCTTGTTAATTTTCGCAAAAGATTTTGGTAATAAACCGTCACGACTCATTGCGAAGAATACACGTGTTGTCGCATAAATGTAAGCGAAAATTACAGCCATAATACCGATTACAGCTCCAATAGCAATTACACCAGCCACTTTATCTTGTCCTACAACTTCTAACACATATGCCATAGCTTCAGGTACATCTAATTCCTTATAAGAAACCATGCCTGTCATAACGAGACAAACTACAACATAAATGATTGTACAAATAACTAACGAAGCAATAATACCAATTGGTAGATCACGTTGCGGATTTTTTACTTCTTCAGCAGAAGTTGCTAATGCATCAAATCCTAAGAAAGCAAAGAATACTGCTGCTCCCCCTGCGAACACTCCACTTAAACCGTAAGGTGCAAATGGTATCCAGTTTTCTGGTTTCACGTAGAATACACCAACTGCAATGAATAAAACAACAATACCAATTTTAATTAATACCATTATGTTATTCACACGCTTACTTTCTTTCGTACCTCGTGATAATAACCAAGTTATCACTAACGTAACGATAACTGCTGGTAAGTTTACCATACCACCTTGCGCTGGAATTGTTAGCAACGCTTTCGGAATTTCAAGTCCCAGTCCACTCACTAAATTATTGAAATAACCAGTCCATCCGCCAGCTACTGCGGCAGTCGTTACGACATATACGGATAGTAATGTCCATCCCATTAAATGAGCAACAAACTCACCAATTGTTGCATACGAATATGTGTACACACTACCTGAAACAGGAAGTGTAGATGCAACTTCTGCATAACATAATGCTGCAAATCCACAAACAATTGCTGCAATCATAAATGAAAAAATAACTGCTGGACCAGCATCTCTTGCTGCTACTAATCCAGTTAATACTAGAACTCCTGTACCAATTATCGCACCAATCCCTAGCATTGTTAGGTCAAATGCCCCTAGCGTTTTCGTCAAAGTTTTACTTTTACTTTCCCCTAACAATTGCGTAACGGATTTCTTTTTAAATAGGTTGGCCACGATGTATGCCCCCTTTTACTAAGAAGAGCTAAGAGGTATTATCTCTTAGCTCTTATCATGTTGTATTATATATTGTTCGATTTTGTTTTGTATAATGCTTCTATTAGCAAGATACTGTTTCTGCTTCTAATAATTCTTTAGCACCTTTGTACTCTACACCGTGAGCTTCTGCAACTGCTTCAAATGTTACATAGCCATCTAATGTGTTAATACCTTTTAGTAATGCAGAGTTGCCTAGGCAAGCTTCTTTGTAGCCTTTGTTAGCAATTTGTACTGCATATGGTACTGTTACGTTTGTTAATGCAAGAGTTGATGTACGTGGAACCGCACCTGGCATGTTTGCAACTGCATAATGAACAACGCCGTGTTTTTCGTAAGTTGGGTTATCATGAGTTGTAATACGGTCAGTTGTTTCGAAAATACCACCTTGGTCAATCGCGATATCTACAACAACAGAACCTGGTTCCATTGATTTAATCATTTCTTCTGTTACAAGTTTTGGCGCTTTTGCACCTGGGATTAATACTGCACCGATTACAAGATCAGACTCTTTTACAGCTTCTGCAATATTGTAAGGATTAGACATTAAAGTTTTTACTTGGTTTCCGAAAATGTCATCTAATTGACGAAGACGTTCTGCACTTAAGTCGATGATTGTTACATCCGCACCTAGTCCAACTGCAATTTTAGCAGCATTTGTACCAGCTTGTCCACCACCGATGATTGTTACTTTACCACGTTTAACTCCTGGAACACCTGCAAGTAAGATACCTTTACCGCCTTTGTTTTTCTCAAGGAATTGCGCACCAATTTGTGCAGCCATACGACCAGCTACTTCACTCATAGGTGCAAGTAATGGTAGAGAACGGTTTTCTAATTGTACTGTTTCGTATGCAATCGCAACAACTTTCTTCTCAATTAACGCTTTTGTTAATTCTGGCTCTGGAGCTAAGTGTAAGTATGTGAATAAGATTAAGCCTTCACTGAAGTGTTTGTATTCGCTTTCAATTGGTTCTTTAACTTTCATAACCATTTCCATGTTCCAAGCTTCTTCAGCTGTATCAACAATTTTCGCTCCCGCTTCAACATACTGAGCGTCTGTGAAACCAGATCCTAAACCTGCACCCTTTTGAATGAATACTTCGTGATTGTTACGAATTAAATGTACAACACCTGCTGGTGTCATTGCCACACGGTTTTCGTTGTTTTTAATTTCTGCTGGTACCCCAATACGCATAATGAAATGCCCCCTTATAATTAACAGAAAAAAGAGATTCTTTTTTCTTTTTGTAATAATTAATAACTTATGTCCTTATTCTAGCATAACTTAAAAGTTATGAAAACGCTAACATATCATTTTTCTAAAGTTTATATATTTAGAATAGTGTAAATATATAAAACATTGATTCTATTAGGGGTTTCGTGACATTCCATTATCTTTCACTCAATTTTTATTATACTTCTTCAAAATAAACAGTAATCATTTATTATTTGACAATAATGTAACAATGTAAAAAACTAAGCGATAACGTATACATATACAGTTATTACTTTACTTAATACTTTAGAGATATATTCTTTTCACAAAAAAACAGCTGCTAGCATTTAGCTAGCAGCTGGGTAACTTATAAATAATTTTAAAAACAAATCATCTGTCGTTTCAGTAATTTTATCAAACAGATCACTTTCTTCCGCTTCTTGCTCTTTTAACATCTTAATTGTTTCACGTGCATCTTCAGGGTAATCAGTTATGATACCATCTACGTTTAACTTATAATATGCCTTTAAATTTTCCATATCATTTACTGTCCATACGTAAATTGGTTTGTTTAACTTCCTTGCTTCTTTTACTAATTTCTTATTTAACATATATTCTTCTGCTACGTAAAAGTCAGCCTTCACATTCTTTAAGTTAGCTCTACTTGCATACAATATATACCCTACTTTTATATCTGGATTTGCACGCTTAAACTCTTTAATAAGCGGATAGTGTAACGTTTGAATTACACATTGCTTCTCAAATTCATTATCTTTAATCGTTTTTAAGACTTTGTTTACAAAGTCTTTTTCGCCCCCATGAAGCTTCACTTCTATATTAAGTTTGATTTTGCCATTTGCTAGCTTAATGATTTCATCAAGTGTACTTATTTGTCCTGAAAGTCCATCTTGACTAAGGGTAAGCTGCCTTAACTCAGCCATCGTTAAATCTGACACATGCACATTTGCATTTGCGAGACGTTTCAGCTTCAAATCATGTATAACCGCTAGTTCACCGTCTTTCGTTTGTAATACATCTATTTCAGCGTAGTCTGCTTTTGCATCAATAGCACCTTGCACAGCTTCTTTCGTATTTTCTACGCCTTTTGATATATACCCGCGGTGCGCCATAATAATTGGTTCTTTATACGAATTTGAAATAAACGTTACAATGAAGGCAACAACCATTCCGGCAGTAATAATCCCCACAATATATACGCCAATAAATTTCCAGCGATGTTTTTGGAAGAAACATTTATCTGCTTTCGTTTTCGAATAATCTAATCCTTCTTCTAATAAAACATCTTCAACCGGTACCTTTTGTAAGTATAATCGCGTAATCGCCATAATATAAAATGGCGTCACGATAAAACTAAATAAATACAACGTACTCGTTAAAAATACAGAAATCGTTGATTCAGCTAATAATGCAAATGTTCCTTTCGGGTTTGTAAATTCATAAACACCCCATAGGCACAATAAATATATTCCCAAAAATACGACATATACAATTCCAATTGAAATAAAAAATCCTACTAAAAAGAGTAGTACTTTAAAAAAGCTTTCCTTTACTAAATTTGCACTTTTACGTGCTGCCACGCGAAATGATTTTTGCTCTAAAACAACAATAGGTAGAACGAAAATCCATCGAAGATTCAAATACGCGACTACAGCAAAGAACGTGTAATAACCAACTTGCCCCATCGTTGTCTTAAACAGTTCTCCTGTAATAAAGTTAGGAATTTGAATTTGCGGGATTAATGCCGTTTCATATCCCATATTTAAAAGAGGCAACAATACGACAGCATATAAAATAAATCCTGGTAAGCAATATGTGAAAAGAGTAGGTAAATACGTTACCGTTTTATATAAAATCGGACGTAATTTCACCTTCTGTCTTTTATGAGCGAAATACGAAATAATAATAAGCACCGCAAATTCTGTAAAGATAAGAAACAGTGCTAACAATGACAAAATTACAATTGCTAAGATGCCATAAGGCGTCTTTAAAAACGCTAATAATTCATCATTTGTCGCATTTGCATAACCACCAAAATACAATAACTTATTAAAAATGATTCCAAATAGTGGAACAAACACAATCGCTGCTAATAATTTATAAGCAAGTTGAAAAGTTAATACATTCCAAAAAGCAAATTTAACTGTTTGAAAGGAATGTCTCATTACTCCTGGTATAGATAGTTTTTTACGGTGTTGCATATATTCCTCCAAATTCTAAAACGGTATTTGAGATGGATTCCACATTTCCAGTTCTAATCCATCTTTTTAATAATAATATATTCCGCTTAACATGAACACTCTTATACATATAATGAAAAAAGTGATGGCTACTTCCCATCACTTTTTCATTTATTCTATTTTTTCTCTAACCCTTGTCCAAATGCTTTCAAGAAGCTAAAACCGAATGTAATAGCTCTATTGATATCTGGATCTTTTAATACTTTAAAGAAATCCATCACTTTTGTTTTTTTACCACTATTTAATTCGTCTGTTGCAAATTGCAATCCTGTAACTAAACTTGACGTAATTTGCTTCGTTATTTCTGGGTCAACTGAAGATAACGCTTCTCCTGCCCCCATCATATTGTTTAACGCATTTTTAACGGGTTCACGATTTAATTGCTCCACAGCGATTTTTGAAACATCTTCCTTCGCAGCAAGTAAACTAATTGCCGCATCTAATATACCAGCCTTCTGCAACTGTGCTAAAAGCTGCATCGTTTCTTCTACTGCTTCACGATTATTAGATAGCTCATTTAGAAGTTCATCTGCTACTTGCTGTTTCTGTTCTTCCTCTGTTACAACTTTCTTTTTAATTACAGTAATTTCTTTCGCCACTATCTCCGCCCCCTAGTCCACAAGTGATACGTATTGTTTTCTTTGCCATTTTTGCTGGATTTCAACACCGTTTTGCGGATTACGCTTTTTATCTCTCGGGTTTGAAGATGGTAACGGACGATTCCCTTTTTCACGTAGTACACGCATCTTTACCATCGTTTGTTTGTACGCTGGTGTACACGTATAAAGATCTGTCGCCGTTCCAGTTAAAATATTGATTGCCTCTTCATTTACCGTTGCATGCATCGGTAAATATAGCTCTTTCCCCGTTACACGATCTGTAACAAGTGCCTGTACTTTAATTTTCCCAAATGGTGATGCTAATTCTACAAGACCACCATCTTTCACATTGCGCTCTAGGGCGAGTTCAGGCGAGATTTCAACGAACACTTCAGATACTTTAGATAAAATACCAGCCGATTTATTCGTCATATTCCCTTCATGGAAATGTTCTAACATACGACCATTATTTAAAAGTAAATCATACTCATCTGGCGCTACAACTGGTGGTACCCATTCATCTAATGATAGACGAGCTAGTTTATCTGGGAAGTTAAATCCGTCCACATATAATAGTGGTGTATCACTACCATCATGGCTACCCCAACATAAACTATTCCATCCTTCTAAACGATCGTATGTCGCCTGAGAATATAAAGGTGCAAGCGATGCAATTTCATCCATGATTTCACTTGGACTTTCATAATTCCAGTCCCCGCCAAGTGCACGAGCTACTTTTTGTAAAATCCACCAGTCTGGCTTTGAATCACCAAGCGGCTTCAATACTTCATATAATCTTTGAATACGGCGCTCTGTATTCGTAAATGTTCCCTCTTTTTCTAAGCTTGGTGCTGCCGGTAAAATAACATCAGCAAAACGAGCTGTTTTCGACAAGAACATATCTTGAACAACAAGGAAATCTAAATTCGCTAAAATATGTTGTACATGGTTGGCATTCGAATCTACTAAAGCCATTTCTTCACCCATAACATACATACCACGCAGTTTTCCTTCATCTGCCGCAAGTAACATTGCAATATTATTTAACCCTGGTGCTTTCGGAATTGTAGTACCGTATGCAGTTTCAAATTTCGCACGGAGCGCATCATCTGAAACTGCTTGGTAACCTGGAAGCCAGTTTGGTAATGTTGCCATATCACAAGCACCTTGTACGTTATTATGTCCGCGTAATGGGTATGCTCCTGCACCAGGACGACGATAGTTACCCGTAACAAGCAATAGATTTGAAATTGCTGCTGAAGTTGTACTTCCTCCAGTATTTTGAGTTACACCCATTCCCCAAAGTACACAAGTACCATCTGCTTCATATACCATACGAGCCATTTCTTTCAGATTTTCTTTCGAAATCCCCGTAATTTCTTCTGTATAATCAAGCGTATACTTTTCTACCATTTTGCTATATTCATCAAAATTCTTCACATTTTCAGCTATGAACTTTTTATCGTGCCAATCTTGATCAATAATATATTTCGTAATACCAGCGAGCCATACGTAATCAGTTCCTTGGCGCGGATGAATGAATAAATCCGCACGCTCTGCCATTTCATGTTTACGAAGGTCCGCCACAATTAATTTTTGGTCATGTAATTTATGAGCACGTTTTACACGAGTTGCAAGTACAGGATGTCCTTCTGTTGGATTTGCTCCAACGATAATGACAAGGCCAGCTTCCGCAATATCTTTCACTGTTCCAGCGTCCCCGCCCATACCGACAGTTTTGAATAAACCGTCTGTTGCTGGAGATTGACAATAACGGGAACAGTTGTCTACATTATTCGTTCCATATATTTGACGGGCTAGTTTTTGCATAAGATAATTTTCTTCATTCGTTACTTTCGAAGAGGAAATAAACCCAAATGCATCACTGCCATATTCTGATTTAATATGCTGCATATTGGATGCAACAACTTCAAGAGCCTCTTCCCATGAAGCTTCAACAAACATATCTCCTTGGCGAATTAATGGCTTTGTAATTCGATCTTCACTGTTTACAAAATCCCATCCAAATTTGCCTTTTACACATGTGGAAATACCGTTAACCGGCGCATCTGAAACAGGCTGTACTTTCAAAATGTGGCGGTCTTTCGTCCATACTTCAAATGAACAACCTACACCACAAAATGTACAAACTGTTTTTGTTTTATTCACTTTCGTCTTACGCATCGCAGCCTCTACTTCTGAAACTGCTAAAATACTACTATATCCAGGCTCTACATCCTTTACAAAATCAATCATCGGATCTAACACATCCGGTTTCAATCCAGTCATGAATCCAGCTTCACCCAACATTGTTTTTTCCATTAACGCATTACATGGACATACTGTTACACACTGTCCACAACTTACACAAGACGAGTCATTTATACTTACACCATTGTCCCAAATAACACGTGGACGGTCTAAGCTCCAATCAATCGATATAGTTTCATTCACTTGTAAGTTTTGACATACTTCTACACACTGCCCACAAGCAATACATTGATTTGGATCATATCGATAAAATGGATGTGACATATCCACTTCACACGCACTTACTTTCGGCTCATACGGATATTTCTGTTCCTCAATCCCCATCATATGTACTGTATTGTGGACTTTACAGTTACCATTATTGTTATCACAAACGGTACAATACAATAAATGATTCTCTAATATTCGATCCATTGCCTCAGTCTGTGCCTCTTTTGCACGCCGGGACTGTCTTTCGATATGCATACCGTTCTCTAATTTTGTTGAACAAGCACGCAATAACTTTCCATTTACTTCTACAATACACGTATCACAAGTTTGAATTGGATCTACTTCTGGTACATGACAAATTTGAGGATGTTCCAAATTACTCTCGTTAAATAATTGTAGTATCGTCTTTTCACCTGATGCAGAAAATTCTTTACCATCGACGGTTACACGGACTGTCTGTTCTGCCATAGTTTCCCCTCTCCTTACAACCAACTGTACAACACAATTATGAATCCGTTTTCAAAATCGCATTACTGTACATATTTTTGAAACGCTCTACCCAAATACTTTCTTATGAAGTCGATTCTAGATGTTATAAGGTATAACTACGAAAGCTTGAAAATATCACTATTCTACAGTTCTATTATATCGTACATATACAATAATAACCAAAATAATCTGTGATCTTCTTGCTAATAGGTGTTTTTATTTTTCCCATTGTTTTATGATAAATGTGGGAGAGAAATACATATAAAAGGGGAATTAAATATGGGGCCTACGCAAGAGACTTATACAATTGTACGCTATCAATCTGGTACATTTTCAAAACAACTTGATGAGATTGTTACAGAATCTCCTATTACTATTAAATTGAATGGTGAAGAATATGTAACAGTCGTATGCACACCAAATTATATTGAAGATATGGTAATTGGTTTTTTAATTTCTGAGGGGATTATTTCTTCCTATAAAGATGTCGAAGAACTATGGGTTCAAAAGGATAACGGAATTGTCCATGTAAAATCATCAAAAGTGAATCCGCTCTATCAAACTTTATATAATAAACGATACATCACTTCTTGCTGCGGAAAAGGTAGACAAGGTTTTATTTTCGTAAACGACGCAGCAAAAGCAAAAGACTTACATGATATACATGTAAAAATTACTCCTGAAGAATGCTTTCACTTAATGAATACCTTGCAACAATCTTCTACTACATTTCGCCAAACTGGCGGTGTTCACAATACCGCACTATGTGATCGAAACAATATCCTCCTATCAAGAATGGATATTGGAAGACATAATGCATTAGATAAAATATATGGTCATTGTTTGCGTAACGATATATCCATTAAAGGAAAAATCATCGCATTTAGCGGACGTATTTCATCTGAAATTTTACTCAAAGTTTCAAAAATCGGATGTGAAATTGTTCTATCTAAATCCGCTCCAACAAAACTGGCATTGCAGCTTGCACATGATTTAGGCATTACAGTTGTAGGGTTTATTAGAAATGAATCTTGTAATATTTACACACATCCAATACGAATTGATGGCTATCAATCCAATGTTTAAAAAATAACTCCTCAATTGAGGAGTTATTTTAGTTATAAAAATGTAATATATTAAACACTTGAATAGTTAATAAAGTTAATATATAATTTCATTACACAATTAAAACAAAACATTGTAGCATATATCTTTTCATTCTTTTACAAATTAAAAGAGAATACTAACAAAAAACACATACTCAATCTTATAAAAAGTAATGGATTTATTTGAAATCCACCAGGGAGGTTACAACTATGGAAATTCGCTTATTAACAACAGAGGACGCAGAAATATATTTAAAAGTTTGTATGGAAGGTTTAACGAAGAATCCGGAAGCTTTTAGCTCTTCTTATGAAGATGTTCTTAAACATGAAGATCCTGTGGCTGCTATGGCTAAACGATTAAGCAATCCGGATAAGTATACTCTAGGTGTCTTCAAAGATAATGATTTAATTGGTATCGCTACTTTAGAAACAAAACCATTTATTAAACAAGAACATAAAGCAAAAATTGGCTCCGTTTTTGTTTCTCCAAAAGCACGTGGTCTCGGAGCAGGACGAGCTCTAATTAAAGCAATTATTGAAAATGCCAATAAATTACATGTAGAACAACTCATGCTCGATGTTGTAGTTGGTAACGTTGGTGCCAAAAAACTATATGAGTCATTAGGTTTCCAAACTTACGGCGTACAAGAGCGTTCATTAAAACATAACGGTCAATATTGGGACGAGGAACATATGGTTCTGTTCTTAAATGATTAATACTTCAATATAAAGTGAAACTTTACTCAGCGGAAGATTTTTCCACCCCTCACTGAGTATTAGTTGAACCAATCGGACTTTTACGGGCAGTAACTCCCACCTAACTCCCTCGTATTCGCCGAATTTTAAGGTGGGAGTTACTGCCCGCAAATAGCGGGGGAGTTTTCAAAAAGCATCTTTCTTAATAAGAAAGGTGCTTTTTTTCATTACAACAATGTAATCTTCATGTCACCTTTATCGATCGTACCAATCCTTACCATTCATTATACTAAAAATATAAAATGAAACTTTACTCAGTGTGGAACCCCCTCTCACACTGATCGCATGTACTTGATATGTAGAGGAGAATGTGACATGAAACAAAACAAACGAGCTATGCTTTTAATATTTACTACAGCAATTATAACTTCTGGATTAGCAATTTTACCTTGGTTTATTATATGAACACTCCCCCTAACAACGAAAAAAGCTGATTGCTTCTTAAGAAGCAATCAGCTTTTTTTATATTATAAAATCCCCAAAATTTTATTTACGCAACTTATAATAATAACCATAGATACGGCAACACACATTACAACCGTATTACGATCTTGCTTTTCTTTTTTTGAAATTTCTTCTTTTGAATTCATGTGTATGATCTCCTTTTAAAAAAAGTGTGAGATAGGAAATTTTTCTTATCCGATGCGAGGTGAATACGAAAACCCTCTCTATCTCACATACACAATAGAATGGAATTGTCATTTTATAAATAAAATGACATGACGTTATGTCGCAACATAGGGTATTTTGTGTCGCTACGTTTTCTATTATAAAAAATAGTTGTGCAAAACTAGTGCATTTTTTATGTCAATTACTCTGAGCGAAAAAATCAGCCCTCCATTCAATCACATAAAAAGAGTTTTTTATTATTTTCATGTAAACTATACAAGTAGAATGAACAGTTTGGGGTGCACAAGATTATGGTAAAAATTTTATTAGTAGACGATGAAGAACGTATGTTGCGATTATTAGATCTGTTCTTAAGCCCTCGCGGCTATTTTTGTATGAAAGCTACCTCTGGCCTTGAAGCACTAAAATTAATCGAACAAAAAGAATTCGATATTATTTTATTAGATGTTATGATGCCTAATATGGATGGATGGGATACTTGCTATCAAATTCGTCAAATTTCCAACGTTCCTATCATTATGTTAACAGCTCGCAACCAAAACTACGATATGGTGAAAGGCCTTACTATGGGGGCAGATGACTATATTACAAAACCATTTGATGAGCATGTATTAGTCGCACGAATCGAGGCTATATTACGCCGTACAAAAAAAGATGGCTTTGTTAGTTTCAATGGTATTGAGTGGGATAAAACGAAACATACTGTCACAGTTTATGATGAAAAAATCTCATTGACACCTATCGAATTTTCGTTACTCGGGCTATTTTTGCAAAATACAAACCGTGCTTATAGCCGAGATGATTTAATCGAGAAAATTTGGGGTTATGAAACAGATATCGAATATAGAACCATTGATTCACACATTCGTAATATCCGTGATAAACTACGCAAAAAAGGATTTCCAATTGAAGATTACTTAGAAACGGTCTATAAAGTCGGATATAAATGGAAAAGTGAATAATTACTTCGGTCAGTGGGAAATCGTATACCACTGACTCTTTATTATGAATAAGGTATGGTGAGAAAATGAGTAAACTTTCCCTTAAAATTGGGACATACTTTTTAATATTAGCTTTATGTATTGAAACAATTGCTTTCGTATCTTTTTATAAAAGCATATCAACAATGCGTGTGAAAGAAGAAACCGATGCTCTATTAGAGAAAGGTAATCGGTATCGTGATAAGATTGTAAACCGTGCAAGATGGAATGAATATTCTAAACAACAGCAATACACAGAACGTCCTAAACATCCTCGGTATCAGGATTTCACTATCGAACATGCGGCTGAAGATTTAATCGGTTCCGAATTAATTGCTAATACTGATATAACAATCGTTATAACTGACAATAACGGCAAAATTATTTCTAACTCCGAACCCGTAACGAAAGAAATGAAAAAACAACTTACTTGTAAAACAGAACTTATCCCAAATAGCGGGTTAATTGTAGAAAGAAACTGGAAAAAATCAAAATTCATTTCAACAGTAAGTCCACTTGAAATTCAAGGATTTCAAGGTAATTTATATATGTTATTAAAGACGTCTTTCTTAGAAAAGATGTTACTTAAACTACTGCATCAATTTCTTATCATTAGTATTTTGACGATTATTTTAACGACTATTTCTGTCTTTGTTTTTTCTCGTGTTATTACTGAACCGCTTATAAAAATGAAGAAGGCAACAGAAAAAATGTCAAAATTAAATAGGCCAATTCAATTAGGTATTAAACGGAATGATGAACTTGGAAGCTTAGCAAAAACAATTGAAGATTTATCGAGTGAACTTACGTATATGAAAAAAGAGCGCAATGAATTTCTCGCTAGTGTCGCTCATGAACTATTAACTCCATTGACCTATATGAAAGGTTATGCGAAGGTAGCAAAGAGAGACTCTTTAACAAAAGAGGAGCGAGAAGAATACTTACAAATCATTGAGGATGAAACGGATAGTGTAACCGATCTCGTCCAAGATTTATTTATGCTTGTACAATTAGAACAACACCAATTTGTTATAAAAAAACAAAAAGTACTTCTTCAGCCATTTTTAGAACGAATGGTAGAAAAAACAAAAACAACATTAACAAATAAGCAAATGCAACTTGATGTATATTGCAAAGATGATTTAGAAGTTTGCATAGATGAAAGGCGTATGGAACAAGTTATGTTAAATTTATTACACAACGCTTATCAACATTCGCCAGAAAACACGTCTATTATGATACGTGTACTCACGGAAACAGATTCTTTTACAATAAGTGTACAAGATGAAGGTGAAGGTATTCCTGAAGAAGATATCCCGCATATTTTTGACCGTTTTTATCGTGTCGATAAATCTAGAACACGAGCTACAGGTGGAAAAGGCATCGGGCTAGCTGTTGCAAAAGAAATTGTGGAATTGCATAACGGTTCCATTCTAGTAACAAGCAAATTAAGTGTAGGAACAAACTTTATAATTGAGCTACCTTTTGAATAATATGTGTGTGAAAACACCAGTAGTAGTAAACACTACTGGTGTTATTTTGTTCATAAAATCAGCTCATATAAGCTAAGCTTTTGAAATTATTCTTATTTCAATATAAAATAAAGGTACATTTGCAAAGATTTGGAGGGTGATATAATTGGATATCCATGTATTAACAAAAGACGAAGCGGAAATTTACTTAGAACTTCGTGTAGAAGGATTAAAGCAAAACCCTGAAGCTTTCAGCTCTTCTTATGAAGATATTATTAATAAAGAGTGTGCGATTGAATATAAAGCACAAAAATTAGCACAAGATGAAAACTATACGCTAGGTGCATTTAAAGATGGACAATTAATCGGAGTTGCAACGCTGGAAACGAAACCATATGTAAAACAGGAACATAAAGCTAAAATCGGTTCTGTATATGTGTCTCCAAAAGCACGCGGACTTGGAGCAGGAAAAGCACTTATTAAAGAATGTCTTGAACTTGCTAAATCTTTAGAAGTAGAACAAGTTATGCTTGATGTTGTTGTTGGCAACGATGGAGCAAAAAAACTTTATGAATCATTAGGTTTTAAAACATTCGGTGTACAAGAACGTTCATTAAAATATAATGGACAATATTGGGACGAAGAGCATATGGTCTTATTCTTAGATGAAAATAAATAACAAAAAACATCCTCTCCTATATGAGGATGTTTTTTACTTTTTTCTAGACCACGCTGTATTTAATAATTGAATCGCTTTCGCAATTTCTTCTTCTGATAAAATCGCAAACCCAAGTAAAACTACATTTTCAGGTGCAGTACCATCTTTATAGTACGTAGAAACAGGATATATTTTAATACTATGTTTTGCAGCTTCTTTAATTAATTCTTCTTCCCGCATTCCATTATGCACCTTTAATAAAATGTGTAATCCCGAATCCTCTCCTATCACTTCAACACGATTTGAAAAATACTTTTCTATTTCAAAAACAAGTCGATCTCTCTTTTTTCGGTAGACGACACGCATTTTATGAATATGTTTTTCCCAATATCCTTCATTTAAAAATCTTCTAATCACTTCTTGATCCATTCTTGAAACACTTTGTGTATAAAATAAATATTGCTGTTGATACCTTTTAATTAATTTCTTCGGCAACACCATATAGCTCATCCGTAACGATGGTAATAATGCTTTAGATAGCGTACCCATATAAATAACTTTCCCCTCTGTATCTAACCCTTGCAGCGCTGGTATAGGCTTTCCCGAATAGCGAAATTCACTATCGTAATCATCTTCAATAATATACCTACCCTCTTCTTTCTTTGCCCATTGTAAAAGCTGCATCCTTCTCGTAATAGGCATTATCATTCCATAAGGAAACTGGTGAGAAGGTGTAACAAATACAACATTCGCATCGCTATTTTCTAAATCTGCAATACAAATTCCATCTCTATCTAAAGATAACATTTGGACCCTTGTTTCTCCCTGTTCAAAAACGACCATTTTCCTATGATACCCTGGATTTTCAACTGCATAATTGCTTCCCTTTAACAATTGAAAAAGTAGTTTCACTAATATTTGTGTCCCCGCTCCTAATACAATTTGACTAGCTGAGCAACGCACTCCTCTAGATTCATACAAATATTTCGTAATCTCTTCCCTTACACTCAATTCCCCTTGGGGGTGTCCCAGAAAGAGAAGATTATTATTATGCGGCTGCCATACTTCATTTACAATTTTCCGATACATATTGAATGGAAAAGCATTTGTATCAATTCCTGTTTGTGTAAAATCAAATTTGTAACTCTTCTCCTGAAACGATACTTCTCCTATTCTCTCTCCTCTATCTTCTACATGAACAATTTGCTCAATCTCGCAAACAAAATAACCTCTTCTCGACATCGACTCAATATAACCTTCTGCAAGTAATTGTTCGTACGCTGCCTCTACTGTATTTTTACTTACTTGTAAATGTATCGCTAACTTTCGCTTAGCCGGTAATTTCGTAAAAGGGACAATCGATCCATCTTTAATCTCTTTTTTTATATACTCATACAATTGCACATACAATGCCTTTTTACTATTCATATTTAAATTAGGCGTTAATTCTAACATAATATCTGACCCCTTAATAAAACTAAAATCTGATACTTTTTACAGTACCAGATTTTATATATAATTCCTTTTATCATGTCACACATAAAAAATCAAATACCTGAGAGGAGAAACATGATCATGAACAATAATAGACGTATCGGACTCATTATGATTATTACAGGAGCTACATTATGGGGATTATCTGGTCCAATGATTCAGTGGCTATTTCAGCATACTAATGTATCCTCAATTGATTTTTTAACAATTCGATTGTTGCTTGCAGGAATATTTATTTTGTCTTTCTTACTTATAAAGAAACAAAACATATTTCAAATTTGGAAACACCCTAGATATTATATACAACTTATTATTTTCTCTATTCTCGGCATGCTTGGTGCGCAATACGCCTTTATCGAAACGGTTCATATTAGTAACGCCGTCACAGCAACGCTATTTCAATTTCTAGGTCCTGTTCTTATTACCGTGTACGTTGCATTTGAACAAAGAAAATTCCCTGCTTCCATGCAACTATTCGCAATTATAGCCGCGCTAATAGGAACATACTTTATTATTACAAATGGCTCAATTGAAAATATTGTTTTATCTAAAGAGGCTATTATTTTTGGACTATTAACAGCAATCGGATTTGCATTTTATACCCTTCATCCGGCTTCTCTCATTAAAGAATGCGGGACAACTGTAGTAATTGGTTGGGGGATGTTAATCGGAGGAATTGCACTACTTATTTATAATCGTTCATTCGGGTGGAATCAATTTTCACAAACCCTTACACTAAAAACTTTTTCTATGCTTATTCTTATCATTATTAGTGGTACCCTTTCTTTCCTTCTATATATCGGTAGTCTTAAATATTTAGCAGCAACAGAAACAAGCATTTTATCTAGCATTGAACCCCTTGTAGCTGCCATCGTTTCAATCACTTGGCTAAATGAATCTTTTGGAACATATCAATTATTAGGCGGCGTATGTATCGTTCTGTCCGTTATTTTTTTGACGATGCCTCAAAAAGAAAACGAACCAACCTATACAACGGAACAAGTATAAAGTAAAACTTTAATCAGTGGGGGAGGCTATCTCCCACTGATTATTAACCTACACCAATCGGGCTTTTACGAGATAAAAAATGTCAAAAGAGGTCGTACAAAACTTACGACCTCTTTTTATACTTTAAAGGAATTGTCCCGCCTTCTAGCAAATACAATTACACTAACAATAAAAACTAGGAGTGTGGCACCATGAAAAAAATCGGAACTATGCTACTTCTCTCCTTCCTCATCACTGGATGCGCACAAGCACAACCTGATTCAAAAGCACCTAAAACAGAAGCTGTCACAACGTCATCCACTCAAGTGAACGCACCTTCCTTCTTTCACCTTAGTGTTTTAAAAGATGTAAATTGGGAAGAAGCACCCTCATTCATAGACGGAAAAATACCTTTAAAAGGCATCGAAGGAAAAATCGCAATGGCTGATAGTCCTATTATCGCAAATGAACAAAATGAAATAATGTGGTACTTTCTAGATTCTGAAATACCAACTGGAAAATTGTCTATTATTGCGCTAAAACAAGGATCTGTAACTCCAATACCAATACTCTTTCAAAAAGAAATTTCCAAGCAAACGTGGACTACTTCAAATACAATCGATTCTACTACAAACGAACTCCCTCTCACTATGTCACTACCTTCATCTGGATTATGGCTATTAAATATATACGTGAATGAAAAATATTATGATCAGTTTGTAATCACCGCTGAGTAAAGTGACAAAAATAAACCACTTTCTTACAACAATGTAATTTCTACGTCATGTACTTCGATAGTTGAATTATCTCTCTTCTCTTATACTTAAAGTAAGAAATGAAACGAGGAGAGATGAGAGATGAAAAAAATGATAGAAGTGATCGTAGCAGTAACTGAGGTTTTAGTGAATGGTAAACAAGTTGCAATGGAATTAAATAAATAGTGAAGAAACATAAATAATTCTACACTTCTTCATTATTTTGATTTCTTATCTCAAAAAAGCAGTGCCTTTTTAGGCACTGCTTTTAGCTATTAATAACTTGGTATTTTCGTAATTTGCGCCACGCCTGAATCAATAGCTGCTTTCGCTACTGCTTCTGCAACACTTGGAACAACTCTTTTATCTAATGGATTCGGGATTACATAATTCGCATTACGTTCTTCGTCCGTAATAATGTTAGCGATCCCATATGCTGCCGCTAATTTCATCTCTTCTGTAATATCAGTCGCGCGCACATCTAACGCACCGCGGAATATTCCGGGAAACGCCAATACATTATTTACTTGATTCGCATAATCCGAGCGCCCAGTTCCTACTACAGCTGCCCCAGCCTCTAATGCATCCTCCGGGAAGATTTCTGGAATTGGATTCGCCATTGCAAATACAATTGCTTTCTCACTCATCGTCTGTACAAGTTCTTTCGTTAATACGTTAGGAGCAGATACACCAATAAAAATATCAGCTTGGTGAATCGCTTCTTTTAACGTTCCACGCACATGTTCACGATTTGTCTTTTTTGAAACTTCAATTTGCGCTTCGTTCATCCATGTTTCACCTTCACAAACAATACCTTCTAAGCTAACTAACGTAATGTGCTTTGCACCAGCCTTTAATAATAATTTTCCAATTGCAATTCCTGCCGAACCCGCACCGTTAATAACGATTTTCACATTATCCATTTGTTTGCTAACAACTTTTAATGCATTAATAACAGCTGCTAAAACGACAATAGCTGTTCCATGTTGATCATCATGGAATACAGGAATATTCGTTTCTTCTTTTAATCGTTTTTCAATTTCAAAACAACGCGGTGCTGCAATATCTTCTAAATTAATCCCTGCAAATGTAGGCTCTAAATTTTTTACAAGGGTAACGATTTCATCTACATCCGTTGTGCCTAAACATAATGGGAAAGCATCTACATTCGCAAATTTCTTAAATAAAATACTTTTTCCTTCCATAACAGGCATTGCCGCTTTCGGTCCAATGTTTCCTAAGCCGAGTACCGCTGTTCCATCTGAAACAACTGCCACCATATTGCCACGTGCTGTATAGTCATACACTGTTTCTTCATCTGCCGCAATTGCCTTACAAGACTCCGCTACACCTGGTGTATACGTCAGGCTTAAATCATCCGCTGAATTTACTTCTACTTTACTTGTAATTTCAATTTTCCCTACTAATTCTTTATGCAATAACAATGATCTTTCATTAATTTCATTTTCTAACATACTTATAATCGCCCCTTAATTTGACAAGCTAGCTATATGAATATAGCTAGCTTGTTTGATCATGAAAACATTTTTAATAATATTGTCGCTGTTACAACCATTGCTGCCCCGCCTAAACGAGTCGAAATTTGCGCGAACGGCATTAATTCCATACGATTTGAAGCTGATAAAATAGCAACATCTCCAGTTCCACCTAAACCGCTATGACATCCAGTTACAATCGCCGATTCAACTGGATACATTTTCATCACTTTCCCTACAAGAAAACCTGATGCTACCATCGTAAGAACAACCGATGCGCACACAACAACATATCCTACTGAAAGAACTGCTGCTACGTCTTTTAACGGAATATATAGCAATCCTAATCCAACCATTAAAGGCCAAGTTAAATTCTTCGAAATAAATTTATATAAATGGAATGCTCCTTGCTCCATTTTTGCTGGCATTAATTTAAAATATTTCACAAGTGCTGCTGAGAAAATCATAATGATTGCCCCAGGAATACCGATGAACTTAGAAGCAAATCCTCCGAAGATGAAGAACGTACACGCAATTAATAAACCTGCTCCCATTAATGAGAAGTCAATTGGCTGCTCTGTATTTTGTTCTTTTAATAATTCTGCTTGATTGTCTGTTTTCACTAATACACCGTTACCACTAAGCTCCGGTTTCTTCTCACCTAAACGCTTCATATACCCTGCACTTACAATTGCGAACATATTTCCAATAATAGCTGCTGGAATAAGCTGTGATACAAACGTTGCTGATGATTCATTTAAAATATCACTATAAGCTAGCGACAATGGTAAAATCCCTTCCCCGATACCACCACTCACAATTGGTACGATGATAAAGAAGAATGTCTGCTTCATTTCAAATCCAAATAATGAACCGACCAATAATCCTACTGCTACAGAAGCTAACGTCCCTACTACTAAAGGAATAAACATACGAACGAAACCTTGTACTAACACTTTACGGTTCATTCCTAAAATACTTCCGACTACTAAACAAGAAATATATAAATATAAAAAGTTCGATTTTTTCATTAACATAGTCGCAGCTTCCATTGAAGCTGGATTCATCCAGTTAAAAAATACAAGTAATGATGGAATAAATAACGAAAGTATTGCTGGACCGCCGATATTTTTTAAAATTGGAATTCTCATCCCAATATCTCCTAAGAAAATCCCCATAATCATAATAACTGCAAATCCACCAATCATATCTGCTGGCAATTTATTATATACAGATGCCCCATAAATAATAGCAGCCAATACTACATATAACGGTAAAGGTATAACACCGATTTTTACATTCATAATTTTAGAAGCGAAAGATTCTCTTTGTACTTCATTTCCTTCAGAAAATGATACCGCTTCCACATTCTTTTGAATTCCCATATGGCACCCCCTCGTTTTCTTAATAACAATATTAAAACGCTTTCAATAGTAAAAATAGTTTTTGTAAGTTTTGTAATTGATTTTGTAATTAAAAAAAGTATAAGCGACTTATACTAAGTCGCTTATACGTAAAACTCTATTTTCTTTTGATCAACACATCTTAATTTACTTACAGGTCTTCCCACATGTTGGTACATCATTTCGTTTTCTAACACCCCAATGTCAGTCAAAAACATTACATATTTTCGAATAGAAACTCTTGAAATTCCAACTAATTGTGCCATTTCATCTGTTGTAAACACTCTTCCATTCAGCGACTCGATCTTCTGCCAAATTAATTGCAACGTTTGCTTCGTTAACCCTTTCGGAAGCTCTTTCGTGACAATAGGCTCCCTTTTTTCTTTTTGTAAAATTAACGAATCTAATTCCGATTGACTAATTTTTTGTTGTTCTTTCATGAAAGTAAGTTTTTCTCGATATATAGTTAATGCCTCTTTAAATCGTTCAAATGTAAATGGTTTAATTAAATAATCTACTACGCCATATTGTAATGCTTTTTTAATACTCCCCATATCATGTACAGCTGAAATCATCATAATATCGATTTCTTTTTCTTGGTTCCGAATATACATTAAAAGCTCAAAGCCAGTCTCTTCAGGCATAAAAATATCAAGTAATACTAAATCTACTCGTGATTTCTCTAATACTTCTATCGCTGACTTTACTGAGTTAACTGCTTGAACAAGTTCAAACCCTCCTACTTGCTCTAAATAATGCGTATTTAACATTGCTACCATCGGGTCATCTTCTACAATTAAAACTTTAATCATATTTGCCTCTCATCCCTACCTTTAGGTATTTCAATCGTTATCGTTGTTCCCTTTCCTACTAATGAATGCATATGAATTTCCCCATTTATTCGCTGTATACTTTCTTTTACAAGATACAGACCATAACCGCGGTTATCTCCCTTTGTGGAATACCCTTTCGTAAATAATTCCTCTATTTCTTTTTCTTGTATACCTTTTCCCGTATCTTGTACTGTAATAGTTAATATATCCCCATGTTGTATCTCAACTTCAACTCGCTTCTTTTCACAATTCGTCACTGCCTCTAATGCATTATCAATTAAATTTCCGACAATCGTAATAAGTTCATGAGTAATACTTTCATCATCTATTTCCGGCATATAAGAATCTTCACTTATAATTAATTTTATATTTTTCTCTCTAGCATAGCTGAGCTTACCGAGTAAAAAACCAGCAAATACTGGACTTTTTATTCTTTTCATAACTCCACCAATTTCATATTGATGCTCTGATACCATGCCGCTTATATACTTCTGTAATTCTTCATACTGTTTCATATGTGTAAGCCCTAATACGACATGCATCTTATTCATAAACTCATGAGATTGTGCCCGTAATGCTTCTGCATATAGTCTAATACCAGTTAGTTCCTCTGCTAGTTTTCTAATCTCTGTTTTATCACGAAATGTTGCAATTGCACCAACTATTTCTCCTTTTACATATAAAGGAACTCGATTCGTCACAATCGTAATTCCGTAAATATTTTGTTCTTCGTTTAATTGTACTTCTCCCGTTTGCAATACTTCTTTTATACGTGAATTTGGCATATATAACTCAACATCTTTACCGATAAAATCTTCTTCAAGTCCGCTTTTTTTAAATAGACGTTTCGCTTCATTATTAATTAGCGTTACTCTAGCCTCTTTATCGACAGCAATGATACCTTCCTTTACAGATTGTAGCATCGTATTTCTTTCTTCAAGAATTTTTGCTATCCTGTGCGGCTCAAGACCGAATAAACTTTTCTTTATATGTCTAGCTAGTAATATTGCTCCTACAATCCCGACTAACACGCCAACTCCGACACCAATATAAATGATATATCTACTTTCCCTAACTCTCTCTTTTACATTATCTGCTGAAATACCAACGGCCACTGCTCCAAGTTGTTCACCTGTTTCAGAAAATATTGGTACAAACACGCGCATGGAAATACCTAAAGTTCCTTCTGCTAACGATACATGTTCTTTTCCTTTCAATACAGGCCCTTCATCCCCGCCAATAAAATGATGACCTATTTTTTGAGGATCTGGATGAGATTTTCTTATTCCATCCATGTCCATAACTACAATAAATTGAACACCTGTGTTTTTTAATATCCTATTTGTATACGTTTGGATTGCAGAGGTATCTGCTTTCCCAACCAGACCATCTATTACAATCGAATCATTCGCCACAATGTGTGCAATTGTTTTTGCTTTCTCTGCTTGGCTATCCTCCGTCGTCCGTTCCACATTATGACTAATTAATATATCTGTCACAAGTAAAGAAAAAATTACAACTGTACAAACTAACAATGTAATCGTTTTCCATAAATTCCATAGTCTTTTTCTTTTTTTCATCCCATTAATGACTCCCCTAATTGCTGAATAGAAAAATAAGTAAGGTGATATTATTTTCACCTTACTTATCTGCTGTTATTATACTTTAAATTTACTAGTCATCGCTTGTAGTTCTTCTGCCATCTCAGCTAAGTTTTGCGAAGCTGAACTAATTTCTTCCATGGAATTAACCTGTTCTTCTGTTGAAGCTGCAACACTTTGCATACTAGCTGTATTTTCTTCTGCAGCAGCTGCAATTTCATCAATAGCATTTGTCACTTCATTTGCATCTCCAGCAATTCTCTTCGTTGTTTCTACCATTTGATTAACTTGAGAAACAATATGTGTAGTAGAACTTAAAATTTCCGTAAAACTTACTTTCGTTTTTGTTACAACATCAAGGCCTTCTTGGACTTCTCCATTCACATTATCCATTGCCTTAACAGTATGTTCAATATCCGCCTTAATTTCTGCAATTAAATTTGCAATCTCTCCAGATGACTCTCCTGATTGCTCTGCTAATTTTCTAACCTCATCTGCTACAATAGCAAATCCTCGTCCCTGTTCACCTGCTCTTGCTGCTTCAATAGCCGCATTCAAAGCTAATAAGTTCGTTTGAGTAGCGATGTTTTGAATTGCTTCAGAAATAGCTCCTACCTGCTTTGATTTCTCATCAAGAAGTTTAATAATAGCATCTGACTCGGATACCGATTTAGAAATAGATTGCATTTGTTTTGCGGTTTGTTCAACTAAATCTTCTCCCTCTTCAGCTCTTTCTCGCGCATGTAATGAGGAAATAGAAATTGACTCTGCGCTGCCAGTTACATCTTGAATTGCTGTATTTACTTGTTGTAATGTAGCCGCCCCTTCTTCAACACCTTGACTTTGTGATTCAGCGCCACCTGATACTTGTTCCATTGCAATTGTAATTTGGTCTGTCGCATCATTTGCTTGCTGTACACTCGCTGTTAACTCTTCTGCCGATGCTGCAACATGTTCTGCTGAAAAGCTAATTTGGGTAATAACATCTTGTAAAGACGTAGACATTTCATTAAATGAATCCCCTAATTTCCCTATGTCATCTTTGGAATGGATTGTAATTTTCTCTGTTAAATCTCCCTTACTAATTTTATATGCCGATTCAGCTATTTTTCGTAATGGCCTTGTAATAGACTTTGTAATGAAATAAATTAATACACTACCAAATGCAATAGCAATAGCAATGACAATCAAAGTCTTATAAAACACTGGATTGGCAGCTTGGGTAATTTCTTCATCGAACATAACTCCAACTACTTTCCAGCCTGTTTTCTCATTTGTTGCAAAGATTAAATTCTTTTTATCATCTTGTTCTGTATAAGACACATTTCCTTGTTTATCTTCATAAATTGGTTTAATCCAAGGATCAGTAACTTTTGCACCTGGTTTTCTAGATGGATGACTAACAATTTGCTTATTTTGATCTAAAATAACTGCATAACCTTTTTCACCAATGTTAATCATTTTGGAAATTTTTAAGATGTTATCTAAGTTTAAATTAATTCCTATAACACCTTTACCATCTTTTACTTCTTTCGCAATCGTCACTACCATATTTTTTGTAGATGCTGACTGATATGGCGCAGTAACAATTACTTTCCCTTTATTTTCATGTGCTTCTTTATACCAAGATCTATCTGTTGGATTATACCCATCAGCCATTTGAATAAATGGTTCTCTTATAAACTTTCCCGTCTCTGTTCCAATATAAATACCTTCTACTTCTGGATGAAGCTTTATATATTGTGCTAACTTCGTTCTTACTATTTCTTCTTGTCCGTTTGGATATGTATCCTCTGTTAAGATGTCTGCAAAGTACGTCGCATCAACAAATTTCTCTTCTATATTTTGAGAAATAACAGTATTTAAAACTGAAATATTCTCCTTTGCTTTATCTGTCATTTGATGTTCAAAATTTGTTTTGGCAGTTTGATATGAAACACCACCGATAATAATTCCTGGTATAGTTAAAATAATAAAAAATGAAATGATTAATTTTTTCTTGATACTCATACATTTAACCCAGTTAAATATTTTTTGCATAATAAGCCTCCTTTATGTAATGTGGATACTTGTGTCATTTTATACAATTAACATGTATAAAACAATATATAATGATAAAATGTAATTTTTTCTTCAATTATGCATTTTTGCATATTCATTCCTTATACGTATTTTAATCATAAAAATAAGAGAACTTTAGCATTATATATGCTAAAGTTCTCTTATTTCTTAACAGCGTCTACTCTATAAAACTTCTCTTATAATCCTCAAATGTTTATCCTTCACCTTATAGTCATATTACTAAAAATCTTCGTCCTAATTTATTTAGCGCTCTTTACATAACTAATTGCCTGACTTCCCATTTGTACCCATGCCTGTTCAAAGGTTTCTCTCGGTACTTTTACATCTAAGCTATCCTCAAGTGGATCTCGAATATATACAGATTCCTGATCATACCCAATAAGTACAACACAATGTTCATTATACGTAATAGAAACATCTCCACTATTTGTTTCCCATGTAGTAAATTCATCTTCATCTAATGGTGCAAATGTTGCATTTGTGATCATGACTACAGGTTGCCCTGCTTTTACACTCTTATAAATTTCTTCTATATTCTTCCCTGTTAAGTCTACAGCTTTATTAGGTAAATATTTTTCCGCTAACTGAAAAAGTGGCCCATGATATACACCGTATCCTGATTCAGAGAATGTATAAATATTACCTACAAATCCTTCATTCGGATTCCCGCGCACACCATCTTCTATAAAATTAACTTTTTTTATTTCATTTGCTAACGTCATCTTATCTACTGAAACACCAGCGTATTGTAACATCATCGCTAAGCTTGTCACTTCACAACCTCTATCTAGCTCTGGTAATTGCTGAATTAATGGTACACTTGATAAAATGACCTTTTCATCATTGTTACTAAATTCCGATTCTTTTCCGTTTTGTATATTGAAGAATGTCAACTTCTCCACATACTTTGTAATTCCATTTGTATATACACTCCATACCGCTATAGCTAGTAATGATATACATATATACCACTTAAACTTCCGTATCACTCTCACGCCCTTTTTAGTTCGTTAAATAAGAATAAAATGCGTCAGCATCCGTTCGAATCACTGGTACAAAATTTAGTTCTTTTTCTCTCTCAGGTTGATTTTTTTTTATTTTTTCTGTTAGCTCTTGAATATTCATGTTCGCTTTGTCCATATTAAGCTCATCTGCCAATTGTAGCACCTTTTGTTCATTAATTTCTCTTAACACTTGATATATATCTTTACCGTACAAATCAATATGATATTTTTTTGCTTCTTCCTGTACTTTTTGTTCGTACACTTCTTGTGCTAACTCTTCAATTTCTTTTCCTTTTTGAGAGATGTCTAACTTCCCTGCTGCTTCTCTTACTTTAGTCCCATAAATTTCTTCCGCGATGTCTTCAATTTCTTTTCCATTTGTTGCAATACCTAATTTATCTGCTTCATCTTTAATTTTAATCGTATTAATTTGAGTAATTAAATCTACAATTGATGTATTCTCTATCGATATGCCTAGCTTTAACGCTTCTTGCTTCACTTTTGTTTCATAGATTTCTTCAGACAGAGTTCCAACATCTTTTCCTTCAATCGAGATGCCTAACTGCTCTGCTTCTCTTCCTACTTCTGTTTCATGAATTTCTTTTTCTAGCGTAATTTGTTCTTTTCCTTCCGTTTCAATACCTAGTTTCTCCGCTTTTTCTTCTGTATTCACCGCATGTATCTTTCCATTGTTTAATTGTTCTTTACTGCGCTGTGTGTAATCTGTCTTTCCTTTTGATGTTTCAGAAGGAGAGGCACCCCCTAATATGCTTAAACTCATTACTCCAATAGTGAATACCGTCATCATTTTCTTTTTCAAAATTAATTCCTCCCTCTTACACTTTCTTTTCCATCATTCCCATAATTTTTTTAATACTATACATACATCTCATCGCTGCTTGAAATAACATTATGATCGATAAAATTCACTCACGTACACCTCTATAATCTCTTCTTCACGTAATGAATTTTCTTTATGCCATACATAATATAAATAGTTTCTTAACTTTATCTTAAAAAAAGACGACCTTGTAAAAACAAGATCGTCTTCTTACTTATATTCTTTGATTTTTAGGGAATATCACTTCAAAGCAAGTGCCATCTCCCCATTTGCTCTCTACTGATATTTTTCCATAATGCTTTTCTACAATCCAATTTGCGATTGAAAGACCTAATCCAGCTCCTTCTGACGTACTTCTTGCTTTATCCCCTTGATAAAAACGATCAAATAATTTCGGAATATCTTCTTCTTTCACTCCTATCCCGTTATCCTTCACCTGTATACGAATTGCACTACTCGTTTGCGTGCAATCAATTTGAATATGCCCGCCTTCGTTTGTATACTTCATCGCATTATCTAACAGTATGACCATCATTTGATGAATCCGCTCTCTATCCCCCATAAAAGATACGTCACTTTCTACTTTTAGTAACATCTCTTTTTCTTGATAAGAAGCAATCTCTTTATATGGGGCTACTATTTCTTCTAACAATTTATCAAGTTCAAATGTTTTCTTATCCATCTCAATTTGATTAGAATCAGAACGTGCTAGCAATAATAAATTACTAACGAGTTTCGATAACCGCCTACATTCTTTTGAAATTGTAGAAATATCCATCGCTTTTTCTTCTATCGTAGCGGATGGTGACTGGAATAAAACATCCGTTTTTGATTGAATAACTGCAAGTGGTGTCCTGAGTTCATGTGATGCATCAGAAACGAATTGCTGCTGTTTCTCCCATGAATTTTGAATAGGTACGAGTGCTCTACCAGCTAGGAAAAAGCCGATACCTATCGCACAGAGGCTTCCTATGCTACAACCTATAACAAGGATTAAAAATAAAGTATTTAACATTCTTTCTTCCGCTGTTATATCTCGCACGATTTGAACTATTTCTCCATCTTTTTGAAGCGAAAATACTCTAAAATATCGTCCTTGTACTTCAATATCTTGTAACTCCTCTAAATTTTTTGGAGAAAACTTTTCCAAATTCTCTTCAAAAATAGAACGGAATTTACGGTTATCGCCCTCTATTTTCACTATTTTTCCATTCCAAGTTATTCTAGTTACTCGCGGATCTCCAATTTGGATATTCTCCATGCGTTTTCTTGGTGGTATTTTAACATCTAATTTTTCTCTATACTGAGCCAACATTTTTATAGATTGATCCACTTCATTATAAATACGCTTATATGTGTATGAATAAATAATACTACCTAATATACCTATTAATAGGATAAATACTAATGAATTCACTATAGTCAAACGAATGCGTGTCTTTTGAAACATACTTCCCTTTTTCATTGTTCTTTTAATATATATCCAATACCTCGAACGGTTTGAATATCTTTCTGATAACCGAATGGTTCTAATTTTTTACGTAAATGATGCACATACACTTCTACAATCGCTACTGTCGTATCTGAATCAAATCCCCAAACACGATCAAAAATTTGTTCACGCATTAAAATCTTCCCGCTATTTTGAATGAGGTACTCTAGTAGCTCATATTGTTTCAATGTCAACTTAATACTTTTTCCATCTACTTGAACGTCTTTATCTTTTCCGAACAATTCAATCCCTTTATAACGAATCGTTTGCTGCGTTGTTAAACTACCACTTCTGCGTAGTAAAGCGCGAATTCTCGCTTTTAATTCGGGAGCCTGAAATGGCTTAACGATATAGTCATCTCCACCAAAGTCCAATCCCTTCACCCGATCTTCTAAAGAATCTCTCGCTGTCAAAAACAGGACTGGTGTTTCAATCTTTTCATCACGTATTTTTTGAATTACTTCAAATCCGTCCATCCCTGGCATCATCACATCCAGCAAAATTGCATCATATATATTTTGAAGCGCTAAAAACAATCCATCTTCTCCATTTATTGCTGTATCTACTTCAAATTCATCACGCAAAATTTGTACGATAGACTCTAGTAACGAAGCATTATCTTCTACTACAAGTAAGCGCATACTGTCACCTTCCATCATATAGTTCAATTCTATTTATTATTACGTTTCTTCTCTTCGTAACAAAAGAATGTAGTTACATTACGTAATTTCATTTTCAACTATTTTCTTCTGAAGTTTTGCTTTATATAAAATTTTGAAGTTTTATTATAAAAGCTTTGTCTTAAATTTACCTTAATAAAAAATTGAAAGAAATAAGATTCCTCTTATCTCTTTCAATTTTTTATTACATATACCTTTTTACTCGGCAACTCCAAACAATTTAGCTGACCACCATACACAGCCCCGCCATCAATTCCAATAATACGATTACTACCAAAATACACTCCGCAATCCTCACTACCATGAAGCGTTTTTGTTTCCGTATGCCCAAATATAACAACCTTTTCACCGATATATCCATTATGAAATTCATTACGGATCCACATTAACGTATATGGTTCAGATTCAGAAACTCGTTTCATCGGCTCAACCCCAGCATGTACAAATATATACTCTTCTGTTTCAATGTAATGATCTAATTCTTGAATAAACTTTATATGTTCCTCTAATACACGAGATTGTAAAATCGGTTTTGAGAAGTCTTTCTCATTAACCGCAATATCTTCTTCTACAAATCCATAGCTATATAATGTCTTATCTCCACCATTTCTTTTTACCCAATGGTTCCATGAACGTTCCTCATTTGTCGTTAACGCTTTAATCATCATATCTTCATGATTTCCTTTTAAAATGAGTGCTCCCTCTTCTTTCAATTCTCTTACCTTTTCAATTACAGCACGCGCATTTGGACCACGATCTACATAATCTCCCAGTAAGATTAATTGATCCTGTTTCGCATCATATTGAGCTTCTTCCAATAACTGTTCGAACTTTTCTATCTCTCCATGAATATCACTAATAACAAGAATTCTTTTCATATTATCCCCCCTCTTTCTAATTATAGTTCAAAACGACAGAAAGTTCAGAATCGCAATCCCGAATCATATTTATCCCACATTAATGGGCCGTAAAAGCCCGATTGGCGAGGGCTGATAATCAGTGGGAGATGAAGAATCCCCACTGATTAAAGTTTCACTTTATTACAAACTAAACTATTATCCTTACAACACTGTAAGTCTCTTGTCATCCAATTCGATGGTTGTAATTACTGTATTTCCTTATACTGAAAGTAAGAAATGAAACAAAAACAAGGAGAGATGAAAAAAGTAATAGAAGTTATAGTAGCGGTAGTAGAGGTTTTCATAAATGGTAAACAAGTCGCAATGGAGTTAAATAAATAATGAAAAAGACAACATTCATTCTAGACCCTTTACTCATATAAAAGAGATAAAACTTCATTATTTCTTTGATCCCTTATCTCCCTATAAAGAAAGCCGTATCCCTTTTAAGGATACGGCTTTCTCTTATTTTTGACTCGTACGAGCTGAAATACTAATTGCTCTATCTGTTGCTTTGGCAGCTTCATCTAAAGCTTCTTTACTATTCTTCCCGTCATACATCGCTTCTAATGCTTTTACAACTGCATCTCGTGATTCTGGGAATACACTAATTAAAGCGCCTTGTGTTGCTGAAGATTGCTTCGTCGCTTGCAGTTGCTCTACTGTTACTTTCAACTGTGGATATTTTTCATATTGCTCTTTTACTAAAGGTTCATTATATGCATCTGGATTAATTGAGAAATAGCCTGTTGCAGTATGCCATTTTGCTTGTACGTCTGGCTTCGTTAAATATTTCATAAAGTCCCAAGCACCTTGTTGCGTTTCTTCTGAAACCATATTCGTCATCCATAATGATGCTCCACCAATAACAACACCATTTTGTTTCGAATCCTCTGGATATGGAATATATGAAACTCCTACATTAAACTTAGATGCATCAATTAAATCACGAACACCTGCTGAAGAATCTAAATACATAGCAACTTGTCCAGACTGGAACGCAGCACGAATATCATCCCAACTTGCTCCATACTTTCCAAGTGCGCCAGCTTTATTTAAATCATCTAACATTCCAAATACTTTCTGTCCTTCTTTACCGTTAAATACCGCCTTCTTTGCAGCATCTTTACGGCCGTTTTCGTTATCTACATATAAAGCACCTTGTGTCGCTAACAATTCTTCAAAGAACCAACCATAGTTAAGCATGGAGAATCCATATTGTTTTACATTTCCACCTTCTTTAATCGTTAACTTCTTCGCTGCTTCTTGTAATTCCGCATATGTTTTCGGAGCTTTCTCTGGATCTAAGCCCGCCTTTGCAAAAGCATCTTTATTATAAATTAATACTGGTGTAGATGAATTAAATGGCATAGAATACATTTTTCCATCAACTGAATAATAATTTGTAATTGCTTTTTCTAATTTTGACGTATCGTACTTATCTTTTTTTATCCAACTATCAATTGGTGTGATTTTTTTGCTATCAATCATATATTTCGTTGTAATTTCACTCGATTGAACAAGAGCTGGCGCTTCTTTCGTTGCAGACATCGTTCTAAATTTTGTTAAAGACTCTTCATATGTCCCTTGGAACTCTGCCTTTATCTCGTATTTATTTTGTGACTTATTATAGTCTGCAACAAGACCATCTAGTACACCTTGTGTTTTTCCACCCATCGCATGCCAGAAGCGAATTACAGTTTTATCACTATTTTTTTCAACTGGTGCTACTTTTGCCTGCGCTTCAGGTTTTCCCTCTGTTTTACTATTTGAACAAGCGGCACTAGATAATGCCATTGTTGCTGCCATTAATAGAGCAGCACCTTTTTTTACTAAACTCATTTTAAGCTCACCTTCTCTTAGTTATTTAATTGCACCTTTTGTTAATCCTTGTTGTAATTGTTTTTGTCCTAAAAATAGTAAAATCAATGTTGGAATAACGATAACCGTCACACCGGCCATTACGCTTCCCCAATCAGTTGCAACTTCTTGTGACTGAAGCTGCTTCACACCAATTTGCACTGTTCTTACTTTTTCATCAGTGGTCACTAAAAGTGGCCATAAATACATATTCCATGTTGTTAAAAAGCTATATACTCCAAGCGTAATAAAACTCGTTTTACAATACGGAATTACAACGCTGAATAAAAACCTTACATTTCCAATCCCTTCAATAAAAGCAGCTTCTTTCAGTTCATTCGGAAGTGTCATAAAATGTTGACGTAGTAAGAAAATACCGAAAGCTGTTGCAAAAAACGGCACTGTCATCCCAGCGAAACTATTGATCCAGCCAAAGTTTTGAATCGTTAAAAAGTTAGGCACCATCGTTGCTTCCCACGGAATAAGCATCGTTGAAATAAACAGGAAGAAAATTAAATTTCTCCCTTTAAACTGAAGAAAAACAAAAGCATACGCCGCTAAGCTTGATACGATAAGTTGTCCAATCATAACGACTGTCGATACAATTAAACTGTTATATAAGTATGTAAAAAGCGGTACTTTTTGAAAAATATTAATGAAATTATCAAAAGTAAATTGAGTTGGAAATAACCTTCTCATTTGAATATCGTCTGGTGTCATAAAGCTTATTAAAAACGCATACAGTACAGGAAAAAACACCATTACTGCACTAATTATGAGCAGCATGTATAATAGGAAATTTTGCTTCCACTGTTTAACAATCATTTATAATGCACCTTTCTCTCAGCAAACTTAAATTGAAGTAATGTAGCAATGAAAATGAAAACAAATAATACCATCGCTTGTGCGCTTGCTGTTCCAAATTGATGATTCACAAACGCCTCTTTGTAAATCGAGTACACAATTAAATTCGTTGCATCATTCGGTCCACCGTGCGTTAAAATATCAATTTGTCCAAAGCTTTGGAACGCACTAATTAACGTTACTGTTACAATAAAGAATAAAGTTGGCGATAGCATCGGTAATATAACACGGCGAAGCTTATATAAATAACTAGCACCATCTATAGATGCACTCTCATATAAAGACGTATCGATATTTTGTAAACCACCTAATATAACTAAAAATGCAAATCCTGTATTCACCCAAACTGTTGTAACTGATACAGAGAATAGTGCCCAGTCCGGACTCGTTAACCACGCGATTGCAGGAAGATTCATAGAGGCTAATATATTATTAAATAATCCTACACTTGGATGAAATAAAAATAGCCAAATCACTGCACTAGCAGCTACTGATATTCCCATCGTCGAAGAAAACAGAACTCGGAATAACCCAATACCTCTTACCTTTCCATTTGCAATCAATGCAAGAAACAAAGCAAATATAATACTCGTAGGCACTGTATATAAAACAAATAGTAAAGTTGATTTTATACTTTTGTAGAAAGCTGGATCAGAGAATAAATATTGATAATTTTCTAAGCCAACGAAAAGATTAGCTTCTCCATGTATATCGGTTAAATAAAAACTATAGTAAATCGTCCTAAACAATGGATAGAACAAAAAAATCGAAAATAGCAAAATAGATGGCGCCAAAAACAATAATCCTATTCTTAAATCTTTCGTTCTCCCCCATAATTTTTTCTTTTTTGACACCTTTGTTTGAACTGGTAACTTACTTACTTCGATCATTATTTCGCCACCACTTTCAACTCTTCTTCAGCTACCACTTTTAAGCGTTCATTCGTGTTTTCGTTAAAGAAGCATAACTTTTCTTGCGAGAATAATAATTTTACTTTATCACCTTTGTTCAAGAGTAACTGTCCGATGACTTTCGCACTCCAAGTTGTTCCATTTACCGCAAAGTTTAATATAGATTCATTCCCTAATACTTCTACAGATTGCAGCGTCACTGCTTGTCCTTCCTCAGACAGTTCAATATGCTCAGGACGCATGCCTATACGAATTATTCCTTCTGGTAATTGCTTTAACTGTCCAATAGATAATGGAATTTGCAATTGCCCTATATGTAATACACCTTTTTCTTTATCCACTTCTCCATCATTTATATTCATAGAAGGAGAACCTATAAAACTTGCAACAAATTCGTTTGCTGGTTCGTTATATATGTCAAGTGGTGTTCCAACTTGCTGTATACTTCCTTTATTTAAAACCATGATACGATCTCCCATAGTCATCGCTTCTATTTGATCGTGGGTAACGTAAATCATCGTAATTCCTAATCGCTGCTGAATTTCTCTAATTTCAATCCTCATTTGCGCACGTAATTTCGCATCTAAATTCGAAAGTGGTTCATCCATTAAACAGATTGGTGCTTGACTCACGATCGCTCTAGCAAGCGCAACACGCTGTCTTTGTCCGCCTGATAATTGACCTGGTTTCATTTTCACATACTCTTTCAGTCCTACCATTTCAATCGCTTCCATTAATCGCTTTTGTCGCTCTTCTTTTTGTACTTTTCTTACCTTAAGTCCAAATAAAATATTTTCTTCTACAGATAAGTGTGGATATAATGCATAATTTTGAAATACCATTGATAGATTACGGTCTTTCGGCTCTAGATCATTTGCAACACGTTCATTAATAATCAAATCTCCCGAAGAAATCTCTTCTAAGCCAGCGATCATGCGTAATAATGTGCTTTTCCCGCATCCCGAAGGTCCAACTAAAACAAAAAATTCGCCCTTCTTAATATGAACCGATACGCCTTTAACCGCTGTCTCTTCTGCATTTTTATATACCTTTGAAACATTTTTCAATTCAATCACAAGGTTGCACTCCTTTTTTCTTTATGTATCCATACTTCATAATGACTTGTTGAAATCGCACTTGCTCCTGCACGAATTGCAATTTCCGCATCTTCTCGCGTTTGAATCAGCCCGCCTGCAATAATAGGAAATTCTATTTCCTCTGCTAGCTGTTTAATTATAGAAGGCATAATCCCTGGCATAATCTCTACTGCATTTGGTTTAGTCGTTTTACAATTTTCAATTGATTTAGTAAGGGATAAAGTATCTACAATAAAAATACGTTGAATTGTTTTCAATCCAATTTTATTAGCATTTCGAATTGTCGAACCCTTTGTTGAAATAATACCTTGTGCCCCGATAACATCTTGAATATACAAAAGCGCTTCCTCTGTATTCGTATTTAAGCCTTGTATAAAATCACAATGAAGAAATACATCATGTCCATGTTTCTGCAATTCATATACATGCTCTGGTAATTCCAGCATTGAACCAGTCATAAGAAAAACTGTTTTCGGCAATTTTTTGTATGCTTTGTATCCTTTCCAATCTTTTATCATCTCAATATAAGGTTCTTTAAACATTCATTCCACCTAACTGTTCTATTTTTATCAAAACTAAAAACACCTACTTACATAGAACGCCTTTCTCCTTATTTGAACTCTAGGGAATAGAGCACACCTAAGAAAGTGGCACATTATATGTAAGTGGGTGTTCTCAAATGTTCTCTACCCTAGTTATTTTGTTACCTTTACTATATTACGCATTTATTAAGTCAGTTTTGATAGATTGTTAATTAGGTGTTAATCGAATGTTAATATTCACCACATCATCATTTACATTAATCTGGATATTAAAATATAAAATAATAGAACGAAACAATGCTTAAAATTCAATCAATATGTAAATTCATTCCATAGTTAATGAGTTTTAGTTTGCTTGCCACTGCTTGCGAAGGAAAGTTATCCCAAGCAGTACTGTAAAGTGGAATGCGCTTTTCCTCTTGTATTGATATGGCCCAGGCTGTAACAACATCAGTACCATATCCATTCCCTTGAAATTCCGCTAAAGTTTCCACACTTGCCTCAGCAGCTACGGGCGTACTTCTGGCACTGCAACAAACGGAAACTACCTTTTCATTTTTTACAATTGCAAAATAAGGTTGCCTCCATTCCATCTGTTCTATTAGATTAGGAAAATTTTCTCGCAAAAGCTCTTTATTCTTCTCAGTTATTTGTATTGTTCTAGTCGGCTTATGTAAAGTATTAGGGAACATGAAAGCAGGACCCATCCAAATATTTTCCACTGTTCTGTCTTCATTTAATACATTAATGATCTTTGCTATCTCTATATACTTTGAAGGTTCTCGAATTAACTTCTCAATATTACTTACCGTTTCATCATCCACATTACAATGATATCTCGTTATACTCCCTTCACGAGTTCTGCCAAGAAAAAAACGTGGTGCTTTCGGATTTCCTTGTTCATTTACATATTTCATTTTTCCTACTTGATTATGAACAAATAAAACCTCTACCTGAATTACTATTAAATCAAGTTCTGAGAGACTCATTTATACCCTCCTTATTTACTCCATATACCATCTATTCATAATCTATTTTTCATGTTCAAAACAAAAATCCCATTCAAATACACATTACTGAATCCATCATACTAACTGATTTCTTCATTCTGTCTATCTAAATGGGATTATTTTTCGTTTTTTACTCTACTGGTTGTTGTGGCTGTACTACTTCATTTGCTCCAGCTACCCTCAACATATTTACAATATCTTTAAAACCTCTTTTTTCAGCGTATTGCAGTGGCGTCAGATGTTCCTTGTTAGCCATATTTACATCTGCACCGTGATCAATAAGCAATTGAATTACTTTCTTATGGTTTTCACTACCATTTCCTAATACAATTGCTTCTAATAGCGCTGTTCCACCACGTTCATTTTTATAATTCACATCAATATCTGTATGCTCTAATAATTCTTTAACAACCTCTACATGTCCACGCTCAGATGCAGAAATAAGTGCTGTTCCACCTGACTTAGTCGTTTCTTTCGTATTAACTCCTGCATTAATTAATACTTTTACAATATCCGTATATCCTTCTCTACTTGCATAAAGAAGTGGATTACTTTGTTTCTCATCTTTAATTTCAATATTAGCACCTGCACCAATTAATGCTTTAACTGTCTCTACATGATTTTGGTACGTCGCTGCAAGGACAGGCGTTTCTCCGTTGTCACCTTCTACGTTTATATTCGCTCCATCCTGAATCAACTTCATAGCTGTCTCTGTGTCTCCAAGAGTAGCTGAAAGTAACAACTGTTTGTCCATTAAATTTATACTTTTCTCTTCTTTAGATTCTTCCTGTTCTTTATGCTTCTCTTTTTTCTTTTCATTTTTCACATGAACCGGTTTCGATTCTGGTTCTTCTTGCTTATCACAAGCCACTACCGTCATTAAAAGTCCTAATAAAATACATAATAAAATTTTTTGTTTTCTCACAACTACAGCTCCTATGAAAGATAATGTTTTCTTAACCATTCCTCCATCACATACAATAACTCTTCTTGAGTACATTTATCCATAAGCCCTTTAGATTCCTTCTTTAATCGGATTATCTTAAGCTTATACTATGTTTCTCAACCTATTGGAATGATACGCCTGATGGCCCCATCATTAACATTATGAAGCAATTAGTTTAGCACGTTTTTACCGCATTTGTATACATTTCTAAAAAGTACATAAAGTGAAACTTTAATCAGTGGGGGTTTTGTTCATCCACCACTGATTATTAGTTGAACCACTCGGGCGTTTACTGGCAGTTGATCCCCCACCTAACTTCTTTGCTTCCGCTGAATTTTGAGGTGGGGGTCTTACTGCCCGTTAATGCGGGATAAATGATTGCTTTAGGTTACTATATTCCATTGTAACCGTTCTTCTAAAAATTTTACACCTTTTCTATATTTGCACCTGAGTAATAATAGAAAAAGACAACTATATAGTTGTCTTTTTCTATTATTAATGATGTCCACCATGATTTCCTGCTTTCGGTTTCCCCATCATCTCTTTATTCATTTCCCATTTGTGCTCTGCTAACTCTTTATACGAAAGAATTTTCCCCTTATAGTTAGATACAAAGCTCTCTGCATCTTTTTTATTTTTGAATGAAATGACATTATAAGCCATCGGTGTCGTTATTGTTTTATCATATACGTAAGTAGCGTCTTCTAACGAAATCCAATCTTTCGAATCATAATCTCGGACAAATTTCTCTTTCGTCTTTTCATCTGAGTTGATCTCCATCCATTTATACATACAACCAATATCATCAAACTTTAACGCTTTTCCATTTTCTAAAATAATTTCTGTTGCAAATTGATTATCTGTTACCCCAATTTGGCAAATATCACATTTATCATGTTTCTCATCAATGGCAACACCTGCTGTTTCCTTTTTCCCACACCCGACTACTGTAAATATGAAACATAAACATATAGCAAGTACGACATATTTTACTTTCATCAATATTCCTCCCTAGAAACCGTATACTCCATGAAAAGAATACCAAAAGGTTGTGTGAGATTTGTGAAAAAACAATGTGCTTTTTGTAATATAGGAAATAAAAAAAGATGTGTAGTTATTTCTACACATCTCTCATCACTCACAACCTGTAATTAATAAATCATCTTCTAATTTAACTAATAATGTATCCGCACTAATTTCCTGTCCAACTTCTACATTTACCAATCTTATATTTCCACTAATCCCGACTGCAATTTTTTTTAGCTCACCGTCATTTTTTCGGATCATCAGTAATTTTTCCCATTCATATACGTAAGAAGATTCATTAATAAAAATCTCCTCTACTTTTCCTTCATAAGAGCTATAAATCTCTTCTATTCTCGTTTTCATATAACATCTACTCCCTATTTCACACTTCACTATTTTCATCTTATTCTACCATTCTTACGAGGAGCGGCTTACTTTTTAAAAATTCAAATTAACTACCGTGAACAAAATGAACAAAATAAAAATTATGCTTCTAATGATGTTATTTTTCAAATTATTTACCATTTGAATAGATGCTTTTATTATAAATAAAAAACCTTTTTCTGAATTTTTATTCTATTTTGAAAGCGCAATCATTCTTTTGAGGGGGAAATTACATGTTAGCACTACTTGGATTTGCGATGGTATTTGTCTTTATGTTTTTAATTATGACGAAACGTATGTCAGCACTAGTAGCCTTAATATTAATTCCGAGTGTTTTTGCAGTAATTGGCGGATTCTATGCCAATATGGGGCCTATGATGTTAGAGGGGATTCAAAAATTAGCACCTACTGGTATTATGCTTATGTTCGCTATTTTATATTTTGGAATTATGATTGATAGCGGTTTATTCGATCCTGTCATTAGTAAGATTTTAAAATTTGTAAAAGGAGATCCTTTAAAAATCGTTGTCGGAACGGCTATATTGACTATTATCGTTTCTCTAGATGGTGATGGTACAACAACATACATGATTACAGTTTCCGCAATGTATCCACTATATAAGCGCCTTGGAATGAACCCCCTCATATTAGCTGGAGTTGTTATGTTAGGGGCAGGAGTAACAAACCTTACACCTTGGGGTGGACCCACAGCTCGTGTTATGAGCGCACTTGGACTTGAGGCTTCCGAATTATTTACACCTCTTATTCCAGGAATGATTGCTGGTGCAATTTGGGTTATTCTCGTTGCCTACTATCTTGGAAAAAAAGAAAGAAAACGTTTAGGTATTATGGATGTACAGTATTTAAAACAAATGCAAACAATGGATGAGCAAGCTGCAACTGTCGAAGCCGCAGCGCATAAACGTCCTAAACTTCTATGGATTAACTTTTTATTAACTGCTACATTACTTGTCTGTCTCATACTAGAAGTTATGCCGTTACCTGTTTTATTTACAGTCGCTTTTGCTATTGCTGTTATGATTAACTATCCAAACTTAGAGCAACAGAAAGAACGTATTGCTTCTCATGCAGGGAATGTATTAGCAGTTGTTTCTCTCGTATTTGCTGCCGGTATTTTCACTGGTATTTTATCTGGAACAAAAATGGTAGATGCAATGGCTAACAGTGTAGTAACTCTTATACCAGATGCACTTGGACCACAACTACCAATTATTACAGCACTTCTCAGTATGCCATTCACATTTTTCATGTCTAATGATGCATTTTACTTCGGGGTATTACCTATCTTGACGAAAGCTGCTGCTACTTACGGAATTAGTGCAGCTGAAATGGGACGCGCTTCCTTACTTGGGCAACCCGTTCACTTATTAAGTCCGCTTGTCGCTTCCACTTATTTATTGGTTGGAATGGCCAAAGTTGATTTCGGTGAACATCAACGCTTCACTTTATTGTGGGCCGTTGGAACGACAATGGTTATGTTAATTACCGGAATTGTAATTGGGATTATTCCAATATAAGATGCAAAAAAACAGTAGAAGAAATAAAATCCTCTACTGTTTTTTATTATGAAGAAGCAAGAAAATAACGTCTCTCCGGTCTCCCAACACTTCCATATATTAGCTCTGCGTGGACTTTCTTCCCAGATATCAAATACTCTAAATAGCGCCTTGCCGTTGATCGGCTTACTCCAATCATTGAGCTTAACATTTCTGCTGTAATCCCTTCTTCATTAACTGTTAACATATGCTTTTTTACTTTCGCTAAAGTATAAGGATCTATCCCTTTCGGGGCATATTCTATTTGATCTCCCTTCACACCTCTTTGAGACCATAAATATTCAATTTGTTCCGTAGATAATTGATTGTTCTTCTTTAACTGTATAATCTTTTTTTGATAGCCTTCTAGACTTGCTTTAAATCGATCAAACATTAGTGGCTTTACGATATAATCTGTTACTCCGCCCCGCAGGGCGTGCCTCACTACATCTGTTTCCGATGCCGCTGTAATCATAATAATATCTGTATCGTGCAAATGATGCCTAATATATGTGACAAGTTCCGTTCCTTGCATATCAGGTAAGTACACATCTAATAAAACAAGCTGTGGCTTCACAAGCTCTAGCCATTCTTTCGCTTGTTCTCCAGTCGTTGCCGTTCCAATTACTTTAAATCCCTCAATTTTTTCAGTAAAACGACGATGAATGTCAGCAATCCGAATATCATCTTCTACAATTAATACTTCAATCTCCTCACCCATTACTATTCGCCTCTCTCTTTCGGTAGTGCAATAATAAATAACGCACCACCTAAATCCCCTTTTTCAATTGCAATACTTCCATTTAAATCTTCTACTAACTCTTTCACTTTTGCTAATCCATATCCTCGCTCTCCTCCTTCTTTCGTCGAAAAGCCTTTATAGAATATGCTAGTAATTATTTCATCATGAATCCCTTGCCCTGAATCTTCCACTTCAATTAATATTTCTTCTCCAATATCAGTTACAAACATCCTTACTTTCTTATCATTCTCTTCATTTTTTTCAATTGCTTCAAATGCATTCGTAATTAAATTTCCTAAAATAGAAACGACATAATTACTCTCAATATGTGGACTTAATTTGTCTAAACCACTTTCTCTATCTAGCATAAAATCAATCTTCAACTCTCGTGCTCTATTATAAAATCCAATTAAAATTCCACCTAGCCATGGATTTTGAATCCGCTTCATAATAAATTGAACAAAATCTTGATATACCGCTGTTTCCTTATGAATAAGCTCTAAAGCATCTTCGTATGATTCTAATTGGATAAGACCTGAAAGCGTATACATTAAATTGTTATATTCGTGCGTTTGCGCTCGTAATGCCTCTGTATATTGCTTCGTCTGAGATAATTCTGCTGTTAACTGATCCATTTCAGATTTCAAACGTAAGCTCGATACAACGCCAGTTACTTTATTCTTTACTTTAATAGGTAGACGGTTCGCAATAACAGCCTGTCCTTTTATATTTAATTGGCGATCAAACTGTTCTTCACCAGTTTGAAGTACATCTAATATCGTTGAATTAGGAATTACATTTAAAATAAATTCCCCAATAATATTTTGTTGTTTATCTAGCGAAAGAATATCATAAGCTGCTTGATTTACTAAACTAATCCTGCCATTTTTATCGATTACAATAATCCCTTCACGTACAGATTGAATCACTGTACTATGCTCTTCATATAAAGATGAAATTTCTTCTGGTTCCATCCCGAACATCATTCTTTTTATACTTGCCGCTAAATATATAGAGCCGATTATCCCAATTAAAAGACCTATTATTGTAATCCAAAATACCCGCTTTCCATACACTTCTACTGCTCCATGAATATCAGCCATTGAAAATCCAACAGACACCACACCAATGATTTCATTTTCCTGATTACGGATTGGAACTTTTCCGCGTAATGAAGGGCCTAATGATCCAGTTGCTTTCGAAACATATGATTTTCCTTCTAATAAAACGCCTTTGTTATCTCCACCAATCATCGCTTCTCCTATTTTATCTCGCTCAGGATGTGCATATCGAATCCCCTCTTTATTTCCAACTACAATAAAGTCAGCCTCTGTATCAATTCGAATTTTTTCTGCGATTGGCTGAATAATAGAAGCTGGATTTTCTTTTTGAAAAGCTTCCTGAATTTCTGGTATCGCGGCAACTGTTTTCGCAACATGCAAGGCCCGTTTACCAATTTGCTCTTCTACCGTTTCAGATAATATGTAATAAAATAAATAACTCGTTAGCATAAGTACAACTAAAATAAGTGTACTAATAGTTAATGTAATTCTCGGTTGGAGTTTTAATTTTTTAAATTTCAAAACCATTCCCCTAACATGATTAAAGATAGAATTTAAAGAAAATACAGTTTTTTATCATCATAACACGGTTACTATATATTTCTTTCTTTTTTATCTTCATAAAAAAAGAAACGAAGCATAAGTACTACTTCGTTTCTTAACAGTTTATTATTATATTTTAAACTTACCAATCATCTCTTGTAATTCTTCTGCCATTTGTGATAAATGGACTGCTGCTGCATTTATTTCATCTACTGAAGCTAATTGTTCCTCAGAGGAACCAGCAATATTTTGAACACTTGCGGCATTTTCTTCAATCGTAGCTGCAATTTCATTAATAGATGCACTTACTTGTTTTGCATCTACCGTCATTTGTTTTGCTACATCTACCATGCTATCAATTTGTACAACTGTATCATTTGTAGACTTCAATATTTCGACAAAGCTTTGCTTCGTTTCATTTGCAACTACAAGTCCTGATTGTACTTCTGCTCCAACTTGATTCATAGAGCTTACTGTTTCTTTTATATCAAATTGAATCTCTTTCACTAGTTTCCCAATTTCCGTAGAAGACTGTCCTGATTGTTCTGCTAGCTTTCGCACTTCATCTGCTACAATTGCAAATCCTCTACCTTGCTCTCCAGCTCTTGCAGCCTCAATTGCCGCATTTAACGCTAATAAATTTGTCTGTTCTGCAATATGTTGAATTACTTCAAGGATTGCTCCAATTTGTTTCGACTTATCATCTAACAAACCAATGATTTTGTCTGACTGTGAAACAGACTCATGAATTAATTGCATTTGATTCACAGTTTGTTCAACTAACTTCCCACCATTTTCAGCTTTTTTCTTCGTATACATAGAGGCTGTAGATACTAATGAAGAACTATCTGCAACACGCTGAATTCCTTCTGTAACTTCTTCTAACAATGTTGCTCCTTCTTCAACTTCTTTCGTTTGTATTTCTGCACCACTTGATACTTGCTCTATAGCCTGTGTAATTTGTTCCGTTGCTTCGCTTGTCTGCTTCATACTAGCTGTTAATTCTTCTGAAGATGCCGCTACATGACTTGCTGAAGTGTTTATATTGGAAATGACACTTTGTAACGATGCAGCCATCTCGTTAAAACTTTCTCCTAGCTGTCCAATTTCATCTTTAGAATGAACTGTAATTGATTCTGTTAAATCACCTTCACTAATCTTCTTCGATGATATGACAAGTTGTTTTAACGGTTTAATAATAGACGCAATTATGAAGTAAATTACAATCCCACCGATTATTAGTGAAATTCCAAGAACAGTTATTGTTTTATAGAAAATAGGTTCAGCCGCTTCGATAATTTCTTTGGAAGGCATAATTCCTGCTATTTTCCATCCAGTTTTCTTATTCGTTTTAAAAGTGATATTGCGATCTTCACCATCTAATGAATAATGAAAATCCCCAGCTTCCTGTTTATACAATTCTTTACTAAGTTTCTCTTCTAATTTCTCTCCTGGCTTCATTTTCGGGTGCGCTACTACATTTTTATCTTGATCAAATATCGCTACATATCCTTCCTTACCGATATTAACCATCTTGGAAGTAGTAACAATATCATTAATGATTAAGTCAATCCCAAGAACTCCACTTTTATCCTCGTTTTGTTTTGCTAGTGTAATAACAATATTCCCTGTCGTTTTTGACTTATATGGAGCAGTTACAATTACTTCTCCGCTTTTCTTCACTGCCTCTTTATACCAATCTCTTTCTGTAGGATTATATCCATCTGGCATCTGAATAGCTGGTGATTGAATGAACTGTCCATTACTAGATCCTGTATAGATTGCTTCCATTTCTGGATGTAGTTTGTTGTATTCTTCTAGTTTATTTTGTATGTTTTGAATTTGATCTGCTTGGTAACTTGATTGTGTGAATAATTTCGTAAAATAAGTTGCATCTATTTTTTTACTATCCAATTCCTTATTAATTACATTATCCAAAATTTTTATATTATCTTTCGCCGAGTTTAAAATTGTTTCATTAAAATTCTTCTTCGCTTGTTGATAAGACGTCCAACCAATTACAATACTTGGAAGAATTAAAATAATAATAAATGATACAAGTAACTTTGTTTTTAAACTACTACTCCTTAATTTCCCTTGAAACATACTTCTACCCCTCCATACCGTTTTAAATGTAATTAATTAACATTTAATCTTTCTATGAAAATAATACGATTTAAATGTATCGATGAGACTCTCTATCTTTTTATAGATCTAAAGAATTGATACATATCTTTTTCATTCTATATAAATTAAATAATTAAAACAATGTATAAAAATGTATATTATTCGAAATATTATAATTCATAGGAGAACCTCTAGTATTTCAATTACTAGAGGTTCTTTCCACCTTATTATTCTTTATCTTTATCTTTTTCTACTTCTTTTTTCCCATCTTCTACTACAGATACAACAGGTTTATCGCTTGATAATTGTTGTACCGCTCCTTTTCCTGCAAATCCTTCTAATAGCTCTTTTAAGTCAATGCCAGAAGAAGCTTTTAACGTTTCTTGCATCGTTGCCATTAAATCAGTCGCATAACCCGCGACTTTTCCGGCCCCGCTATTTTTACCACCGCCGCCTGTATCGACAACTGTGATTTTATCAATATTACTAAGCGGACTTGCAAGTTCCTTCGCATAACTTGGAAGCATTTTAAGAACCATATCCATAATTGCCGCTTGACCATATAATTCAAATGCTTCTGCGATTTTTTGTTTCGCTTCTGCCTCTGCTAAACCTTTTAACCTAATAACATCAGCCTCTGCTGTACCTTGCGCTTTTTGTACTTCCGCTTTCGCTTGACCTTGTGCTTTTTCAATTTCCGCCTTCGCTAAACCTTCTACACGTACTTCTTCTGCACGTGCTCTCGCTTCTGCTTCAATCTTATATTGATCCGCATCGGCTTTTTTAATTTGTTTTACTTTCTCTGCTTCCGCTGATTGCTCAACAGCATAGCGATCTGCATCGGCTTTTTTCTTAACTTCTGCATCATATTGCTTTTCACGACGCGCAATCTCTTTTTCTTCTAATTCAATTTGTTTCTCACGCTCAATGATTTTAACGCGCATTTGCTCTTCTGTAACACCTTGTTGTGCTTTCGCTTGTTGTAATTCGTAAGAAAGATCCGCATCTGCACGTGCTTGCTCTTGTTCCCTCTTATAGGACTGTACTTTTAATTCTTTATGTTTTTCAGCTTCAGCGATCTGTGCATCACGTTGATATTCTGCTTCTTTTGCTTCTTTTTCTGCACGTGCTTTTTCAATACGTGCTTCTTTTTCACGCTCTGCGTTCGCAATTGTTGCATCACGCTTAACTGTCGCAATTTGTGGCTGACCAAGCGCATCTAAGTATCCGTTTTTATCCATTATTTCTTTAATTGTGAAGGAAACAATGCGAAGTCCCATCTTCTTTAAATCTGTAGAAGCTACTTCATGTACCTTTTGAGCAAATTGCTCTCTATTACTATACGCATCTTCTACTGTCATAGAAGATAAGATAGCACGGAGATGCCCTTCTAAAACTTCTTTTGCTTCTATTTTTAACTCTTCTGTTTCTTTTCCTAAATATTGTTCAGCTGCCGTGGAAACTTCTTCAATTGTTGATCCCACTTTAATAATAGAAACACCGTTTACTGTGATCGGTACACCTTGTTTCGTATACGTATCACGTGTACCAACTTCTAATTTATAGTTTAATAAGCTTAAAGGCTCTGCTCTTTGCATAATTGGAACTACGAAAGTACCGCCCCCACGAATAATCTTAATCTTCTTTCCATCATCAGTGGTAACTACATTCTTTCCTCCACCAAGCCAGTTCCCTGTAACAATTAACGCTTCATCCGGACCAACCGTACGATACTTCGTAATAAATACTAAAATGAGTAGAATTAAAATTGCGAGTAAAACTCCACCGATAATTAATGGAATCGTCATGTAAATTCCCCCTTATAATTTTGGTTTCTTTAAAGAATAAGCGATGTTTTGTACAAGTAAAACACCATCTTGGACTCCCTCGATAATAACCTCTGTTCCTTGCGAAATGTCTTTTTTTCCAACTGTTTTAGCTGGGATTGCATTACTTCCAAATTGGGATGAAATTAATACTTCACCAAATCCTTCTGTAGGAATTGTCGTAATGACTTCTCCTTTGCAACCGATAAATTCATCCATACGTTGTACGGTATTTTGTTCTGCTTCTGCAATCGGCTTTAAAATTAATATTTTCATTATAAATACACCAATAAAGGATATAGCACATGCAGCCCCGAAAATAAGAATGCTATTAAAGGAAAATAAATATTCTCCTATATAACTAAGTCCACATAACATAGCGAAAAAACTAAGTAATAAAGTAACAACGGATACAGATCCGCCCCCAAAACTAAATATCGATTCAAATATATCTCCAAAGAAGATATAAATAACAGTGAGTATAGTAGCAATAATAAATCCATATAAATAAATTGTTTCAAGTGGATAACCAAACAAGACCATTTCTTATCCCCCTTTCTTAAACAATCCCTTTTTTGTTATGTGTATGCCCCACCTCTTTCAAAGATTATCGTTCTTAATTTTCAGTTATTTACCCTTTAAAGAAAAGCCTGTAAGACAGGCCTCTAAAAAAGAACAGGAGAAACCTATTGTGACAGGCTCCTCCTAGAAAATAACCGATATATTATATATCTATATAATATACTATTTTCCACAAAAAGTAAAGTTAAACATACATTGGAAAAGAGCTTATTTTACCGACAATTCGTATGTTCCATCGCCATTATCATATTTATATACATACAAGTAATACTTACCTGGTTTTGCATTAAATTTTGCTTCTATACGGTTCCCATTAGCTTGACCGTAAGCCGCATAATTTTGCATATCTGATTCATGGTGAAGTACCCATGTCATCCCAATTCCATACTCATTTAAAACAGAAATGTCGATATCTTTCGCTGATGCTACATTAAATGTATAAACATCAGTGTGGTCCCCGCCAATAAGACTACCTTTTATAGTACTATTTAGCCCGATACGATTTGCTTCCTCTGGACGATTATTTGGTTCTGATTCTGTTAAACTTCCATCTTTAATCGTAACAGTTGTTTCGCTTCTGCTCTCTTTTCCCTTATCATCTTTTACTCTTAACGATACTTTATAAGAACCTTCTCTTTCATATACATGTACTGGATTCACTTCTGCACTTGTGCTTCCATCTCCAAATTCCCATAAATAAGAAGCAATTTTTCCATCTTCATCGTTTGAGCCATCACTTTTAAATTGAATTCCCTCTTTTACAAGACCACTATAAGGGCCATTTATATTAACCGTTGGAGCTTTATTTTCTCCATCATCTTTTGCGATTCCATGGAAGACTACATCATATTCAAATTCATTTGAGCTATTCACACGATAATTGACGAAGTATGCTGTAACAGTTTTGTAGCCACTCCATTCTTTTTGCGCCAATTGTTCTAAAGATTCATTTACTCTTTTACTCATCGCTTTCCAATCTTCTGATTCACCTTTTGTGACACTACCTGTATACGTACCTTCTAATGTAAATGTATTAAAGAATTGAGAATTATGTTTTGTCATTTTTGTATCTTTCATAGGCAACGTATCACTAATTTCTTTCTTCACCGCTGCTAACGACTTCGTTGCATGTTCAGCTAAATAATCATCAGCTACTTCTGGTACAGTGTATGTATCTTGCTTATCAATTAACTGCTGCATATACTCTTGATACTCTTTATTTAACTTAGGATCTTTACTTAGATTTTCACGATATGCATCATAATTTTTTACGTCATTCGCACGAATCAAATCTTGAATTTTATCAAATGTTTCAAACTGATGCGTATATAAGTAAGACTGCAATGCGAACGAGTAATTATAGAAATCCCAAGAACCGTATTTAGCAAATAGTGTACGCTCTGCTGTATAACGGCTTGCAGGATCAGATGATAATCCGCTAATTATACTCTTTCTTGGTACAACGTTATTCGTACGAGTAGATCCTGCGAAAAACTCTGCATTTCCTTCTTGGAACCAAGTTAGCCTTTCATTTTGATACATATCTCCTCTTCCAAATAAACCAGGAACTTCATATCTCCCTTGCAGATAATGAGTAAATTCATGACGGAATAACTCTTCTAAACTATAAATACTTTGCTCTGGTGTACGCTCATATGTAAAGAATGTACCTGTCTCTTCTATATAAATTCCACCGTTGTTTGTTTCATATCCATACAATTGTCTATTTAACTGATATTCATCTGGACTATTATAAATTACGATCGTTAATACATCATCCGCATTTCCTGGCTCTAACGCTTTGTCATTTCCAATTACACGGTGATACTGTGCCTTTACTTCCTTCGCAGCCCAATATAGTCTCTTAATTTTTTCTTCTGATACTTTATCTCCTGTTTTGAACACAATTGATCCATCGTCGAATGTGTACGTTTTTGGTAAGTATTGCTCTTTTCCTTCTTTACGTATTTTCTCTAAATCTACTGTATTCCCGCTATAATCTTTACCATTATAATTTGTTGTAATTTGTTCTACTGCAACAAAATACGGTTCACTTAAGCGCGGGTACATATGCATTGCTTGTGTAACAACCTCTAATTCTTTATTCGGATTGCTATGAAATTTCCCTAAACGGCTAGCAAAATAAATGCCATTATTAACGAGCCATTTATTTTCTGGCGTTACTTCATTTAGAAGAGCAATACGATTTATTTCATTAATAAACCCATCTACTTTTCCATACCACATCGTTTCATTCGCTTCTTTACGAGCCTCAGTTAAGTACGACTGTATATCATAGTCAATACCTTGCATAATATCGTATATTGCTTGTCCCTTCATTCGATCATTTACATAAGTAGTATAATTATCATTGTATTGCTTTAAAATATTCGATGCGTATTGAACCGTTTCAACATCGCTTGAAGCATTACTAATTAATTTACCGTATGCAGATACGACTGTATCTTGTTCAACTGTACCAAGCTTAAAGTTTGGATTTTTTGCGATTGCTTTTAAAGCAGGTAAACATTTATCCTGGAAGCTTCTTTCATTTAAGTCGCTTAATTCACTATTATAAAATGCAAGATAAAAAGCTGAACGCAACACTTCAGTAAACGTTTGAATTCCTTTTGAATCATCTTTCGTAAATGAACTACCTCTATGAGCTAATTCATCTATAATGACTTGCATTTTTCCTTTATCTTTATAAAAAGCCTTTGCATCTTCATTAAACTGGAATAAGTCTGTAATTTGGTGCCACTTAATACTGCCTAACGTTTCAACTAATTCTTGATCATTCATTTTGTTTAAATCAGCCATTGAATAGCTGTCTTTAACTTGCTTTACTGCAGCTTTCTTCGTAATAGATGCTGGTCGCTGTGAAAAATCTCCTACTTTTAAACGTTCTTGAAATGATAAAGTTTCATCCACTTTTGAAATATGTCCAACTTCATCTACCGGCTTTTCAATTCCAACCGGTTTCGTTTTCAACACGTTATATGGTACTTTTTCTTCCGCTGCTGCATGAGTTTGAAGTGCCCCTAACGATAAAGCCATTGTACTAATGCTAAGCATCACTTTATTGATCTTTGATTTCTTGTTCATATCCTTGCCCCCTATTTTAATATTCCATTCAAGAATTTAACATAAAATCTGGATGTAACAATATAAAATGCAATATTTCATATTATTTCTTCCTATAATTTGTACATATCGTGAACGCATTGCTCTTTACCTCCCTAAAACAAATTACATCCTTTCACGTTATAAAAAGGGAATTTTTTGACAATTAAAAACTTAATTGTTATGATTATTATAATTGTTAACTTTATTAAATAAAGGTGGGATTCTATGATAAAAAAAGAAAACAGTGTATTTTATATCTCCTTCTTGCTAACAACATTATTCATTATATGGGGAATTACCCCAGCAAGTTGGATACAAGGCTACGATTTACAAAGTGTTACATCTTCTTTAAACTCATTTATCCTCAATAAATTTGGGTGGTTTTACTCTCTACTTATGACTACAATGATTATTTTGGCTGCTTATTTAGCATTTTCTAAGTACGGTTCTATTCGTCTTGGTAAAGATGGAGAAAAGCCAAAATATAATTATCCATCTTGGCTATCCATGTTGTTTGGGGCAGGAATGGGAATTGGACTCCTCTTTTATGGAATCGCTGAACCGATTTCACATTTTACAGATCCATTAACAGGAAAAGCAGGTACAGAAGAAAGCGCCAAACTCGCTATGCAATATTCATTTTTCCACTGGGGACTCTTTCCGTGGTCACTATACGCAATGGTCGCTTTAACAATTGCATATTTCACATTCCGCAAACAAAAAGGTAGCACTATCGGGGCTACAGTTACTCCATTATTTAATCGATCGAAAAATTCTCGTATCGGAAAAACAGTTGATATTTTAGCTGTTTTAGCCACAGTGTTTGGCATTGTACCATCTGTTGGGATTGGTGCTCAACAAATTGCTGGAGGATTAAGCTATTTATTCCCTTCCATTCATAACACTTTACTTACCCAGCTCGTACTTATAGCTATCTTCGCTGTTTTATATTTAACAAGTGCACAAACTGGCTTAGATCGTGGGATTAAATATTTGAGTAACTTGAATTTCTCTCTTGCAGGTATTTTACTCATCTCTTTCTTACTTTTAGGGCCAACCGTATTTATTATGAAATATTTCACATCTACACTCGGTTCTTATATTGGAGCTTTGCCTAGTATGGGATTAAATTTAGGAGCATTTAATGAAAAATCTTCTTCTTGGATTGAAAACTGGACTATTTTCTATTGGGGATGGTGGATTTCTTGGTCTCCATTCGTCGGCACATTTATCGCACGTATTTCTAAAGGGCGTACAATAAAAGAATTTATTTTTGGAGTTGTATTAGTCCCAACTCTTATCTGTACATTTTGGTTTGCAGTATTTGGTGGTACCGCAATTCATATGGAAATGTTCCAATCGCTTGGAATAGCTGATGAAATTGCAAAAAATGGTACAGAGATTGGATTATTTGCTGTTATTTCACATCTACCATTCTCTACATTTTTAACGATTATCGGGTTAATTTTAGTAGCCACATTTTTCGTTACTTCTGCTGATTCAGCAACATTTGTTGTTTCCATGCAAACGAGTAACGGAAGCTTATCACCGAAAAATAGTTTAAAACTTATATGGGGATTAACAATCGCGATAATTGCCGCTATTTTATTACAAGCTGGAGGATTAAATGCACTGCAAATAGCAGCTATAATTGCTGCGCTACCATTTTCTATTGTAGTCGTTCTTATGGTTACTTCACTCTTTAAAGAGCTACGAAAAGAAGATGTTAATTTGCAAACGAAAGAAGTTACGCAAAAAGTAAAAAAAGTTATGTAACGATTAGCACCTCAAATTACTTCTGAATCCGTAACAACTGAGGGAAAAGTAGATTAATAAAACCCATTCGTATGAAATATAATTTTCATACGAATGGGTTTTCACTCTATTATATAGTGTTGTAAACATGCCTTCTCCTCAAATCCTACTTTCTTGTACAATTTCATCGCACGATCATTATTCGTATTCAAACATAATTCTATCTCCTTCATTCCTTGGAAGGAAATAATATACTGAATTGCCTTTTGTAATAACCGCTCTCCGACACCTTTTCTTCTACTATTTTCAGCGGTTGCAATAAATTCGATATTCGCTTCTTGAAACTCTGGATTTACTTCCACATATACATAACCTTCTAACTTATCATTCTTCATACTTACAAATAATTTATTCGTCTTACTTAAACGTTCAATAATTTCGTTTCCGTCATAATACGTATTAGAAAACACATGATTGTGTAAAGCGATAAACTGCTCAAACACTTGTGGTAAAGCCTCTTCTACATTACATATAATACGGTGCTCCACAATATTATTTAAAACGAGAATACTATGTCGACCTTGTTCTTTTGCATGTAAATTTCTCATTAAACGGGCACAATTATTATTTTCCACATGATAAAAACCATAAAATCTCTCAATATGAAAAGGCACCTTTTCTATAAGTTCCTTCCACATATGTAAAGCAACTTCTTCCCAATTCTCTGCGATAATAAACGGTCCCCATATCTCTGCACATTTCTTTACTTCATCCACATCAAATCCTAATAAACCTATTAAATTATTATTCTCATAAGTAGCAACAAAAGATTGTTCCCAGCCTATATCTGAAAAATCATGAATAATTGTCTGTAACAACTCCTCTTTCTCATCTCCACAATAGCCAACATGATGAGTAGCATCTTTATTCATATTCGCAATAAATGCTGCCACCTCTTCAATTTTCAAAATAGAACTGATATACATAACCTCTCCTCCTTCACTAATATATTCACACCTTTTACATTTATCTCCTTCTAAAAAAGACATCACCATAAGCATATTTCAAAATGAAATCGCCATGATAATGTCTTCTCAAAAACTCGTATAATCATCTTACGTTATAATAAGATAAAACGTTTTTTTATTTCTTAAATAATCTCTTTCTAAATACAAACATACTCAGTGCTGAAAGAACTAACGCTATGCCTGAAAGTAATGTTGATGTATTCTCTTGTCCACCTGTTGCTCCTAATGATTTCTTACTTTCTTCTTGCTTATTAACAGCTGGTTTATTTTCTTTCACAACTTGATTATTCACGTTTTGTTCTTGGACTACTGCTGATTGATTTACCGCGTCTTTTGAACCTTCAATTTCTTTTCCTGTTTCTTTTACCTCCGCTTTCGATCCTTCAACTCCTGTTGTTGGCTCGTCCACTTCCTCTTTCGCTTCTTCAACTTCTTTCGTTGGCTCTTTTACTTCCTCTTTCACTTCTTTTACCGGTTCTTTCACTTCTTCTTTTGTTTCTTCAACTTCTTTTACCGGTTCTTTTACTTCTTCTTTTGTTTCTTCAACTTCTTTTACCGGTTCTTTTACTTCTTCTTTCGTTTCTTCAACTTCTTTTGTTGGCTCTTTTACTTCTTCTTTCGCTTCTTCAACTTCTTTTGTTGGCTCTTTTACTTCTTCTTTCGCTTCTTCAACTTCTTTTGTTGGTTCTGTCACTTCTTCTTTTTTAACTATATTTTGGATTACCGTTCCGTTAAAACTTATGCTAATTTCATCAGAATCTAAATCAAATTTATACACCTTTTCACCTGGGGTACTCCATTTTATTACTCCGTTATTAAACGTCCCTCCCTCACTTGCCAATTGAATATTTTCAATACTTTCTCCCTCTAAATCATATACAGGAACTTGAATTTCTTCGTTTATTTTTACATCATTTAAAATGATATTTTGTCTTCCCACGTCAATTGTAAACCACTGACCTAATTGTATTAACGGCCTTACATCACGAATCTCATTTCCAGCTAAATTTAAGCTAAATAAGTTTAGCATGGAACCAATAACCGTTACATCTTTAATATGATTGTCCGCAAGATTTAACCACTGTAAATTTTCCAATGAAGATAGTGGTGTTATATCTTCAATTTGATTATGAGATACATTCACATTATTCAATTGTTTCAAGTTTGAGATGAACTCAATATTTTTCAGACCTACTCCTTCTAAAGTGAGTTTTTCTAAGTTCGTCATGTATTCTAAACCTGTTATATCTTTTATCTCATTTCCTTTTTCTTTAAATATCTCTAATTTTTTAATCTGTAATAAATCTTCTTTTGTGATAGGAGCGTTTACATTCTCTCTACCTAAATTCTCTTTATTAATATGTTGTTGTAAAGTTTTATCGAGAATTACATTTTGACTTTCTTTTTGTTTTTCAACTATATTCTGTATAACCGTGCCATTAAATCTTATTTTACTTTCAGTAGAATTAGTATCTAGTTTAAATTCATATATTTTTTCTCCAGGACTATTCCATTTTATAAATCCGTTATTCAGAGTAGCCCCCTCACTTTGTAGATTAATATTTTGAAGTGGCTCTCCTTTAAGGTTGTATACTGGGATTTTTATTTCTTCATCTACACTTGCTTCATTTAAAAAGATTTTTTGTCTTTGAATGTCAATTGAAATTCGCTTACCTAATTCCTCAACAGGCCTTACGTCAAAAATTTCATTTGCTCCAAGATTTATCTCATGTAAATTTGTTAAAGTGCTCAACGGCGATATATCAGAGATATAATTCTCTTCTAAATTCAGCACTTGTAAATTTCCTAATTGAGATAGTGATGATATATCTTTTATTTCACTATCAGAAATTTCTAGTTCAATAAGATTACTCATTTTACTAATAGATTCAACATTATTAATTTTATTGTTCCCTATCCATAATAGTTCCACATTATTTAATCGATCAATTCCCGTAAGATCACTGATTTGATTATTTGCTAAGTATAATTGTTTCATAGTTGATAATGTAAATAATGGCTGGATATCTTTAATGTTATTACCGATTAAATCTAATGTTTTAATTTTTTTCATTTTACTTAATGGTGTAAGATCAGAAATTTTATTATCTCTTAAAAAAAGCATATTAATATTCTCTAACTGCTCAATTGGGTGAATACTTTCAATTGAATTAGACGTTAAATCAACGTACTTCAAACCTCTCAATTTCGAGATGGCTGATATGTCTTTTACATTAGACTCTCGTAACGTCAACTTCTCTAAGTTTGTCATATACTCTAAACCAGTTATTTCAGTTATTCCTTTGCCTGAATAAATGGATAATGTTTTAATTTGTAATAAATCTTTCTTTGTGATTGGCGCATCTACATTATCTCTATTTAAGTTATATTTATTAATATATTTTTGTAATTGCTTATCTAATATTACATTTCCGTTTTCATCTTGTCGCTCCTCTTTATTTTCCTTTTGTTTTTCTGGAACATTGTTCTCTAAATTCAATGTATTTACTTCAAACTGTACTTGGTACTTATTATCATAGGCCATTGTTGGAATATAAACATGCATTCGCATATTATACCTTTTTCCTAATTCCCCTACTTCAAACTGAATCACTTTCGTTCCATTTTTCTTTTTATCTTCTGATATTACTTTCACATCATGAAACACACCTGGAGTATGAATATCCTCTGTTTTCAAGTATTGAAAGAAATCACTATCACTTAATGTTGCTGTTACAATTTTCTTTCCATTCTCAATTGTTAATTTCGGATCCTTTATATAAACAGCTGCCATAGACTCTTCATTCGTTTTATCTTTATACGCTTTAATAACAGCGTCATATGTACCATCTTCTAAACCTTGTCCCGTTTTATTCGTCTCAATTGCTACTGCCGCTAAAGCAGGTGTCGAATACACAGCAAACGGAAGTGATAACGTCGCCGCTATAATCATTGCATTTATACGTTTTCTTTTATTTTGTTTCAACTTTACATCTCCTCCGAAATATATAATTCGAAATGTAATCATTTCTCGAATAAATGATAATGATTTTCATTATCATTGTCAATTAAAAAAATAAAAAGTTTACAAAAAAAGAACCTCTTTAAAAGAGGTTATGCCATTTTCTCACCTGATTCTTCTCTAAAAAAGCTTTTCATCGCATGAAATACGTCTGCTTTTTGCTTTAAAATATAGTATCTAAAGTTTTCATCTTTAATATTTTTATAGGCTGACATGAGTGTACTATGGCGGTTGTACTGGTTCACTTCCCCATACCCAAACATATTACACTTCTTCATTAATTCTTCCACAAGCTTTACACATCTAGCATTATCTGATGTTAAATTATCACCATCTGAAAAATGGAATGGATAAATATTATAGCGATCTGGTGAATATTTATTATCGATTAGCTCGAGTGCTTTTTTGTATACGGAGGAGCAGATTGTTCCACCACTTTCTCCTTTTGAAAAGAATTCTTCTTCTGTAACGACTTTCGCTTCTGTATGATGAGCAATAAATTCAATATCAACTGTTTCATACTTTGTGCGTAAAAATCTTGTCATCCAGAAAAAGAAGCTACGTGCCATATACTTCTCCCACATTCCCATCGATCCACTCGTATCCATCATCGCTAACACAACAGCCTTTGAATCTGGCTTTAATACTTCATTCCAAGTGCGGAACTTTAAATCTTCTTGATGAATTGGATGGAAAGATGCTTTACCACGCATCGCATTTCGTTTATATGCAGATATCATTGTTCGTTTCTTATCGATATTTCCCCACAATCCTGTTTTTCTAATGTCATTAAATTCAACATGTTCAATCCGGTTTTCATCTATTTCTTTTCTCTTTAAATTAGGCAGCTCTAACTCTCTGAAAAACGCCTGCTCTAATTCTAAAATAGAGACTTCAGCTTCATAGTAATCTTCCCCAGCTGCATCTCCTGCTCCTTGCCCTTTTCCTGGCCCTTTTTGTTTTTGACCACCTGATCCATCTCTCGCAACGACATCACCAACTTTGCTGTCACCGTTTCCTTGCCCAACATGTTTATTTTTATCATAATTGTATCTAATCTTATATTCATCTAGAGAACGAATTGGTATTTTTACAACATCCTTGCCATTAGACATAACTATACTTTCTTCTGTTACAAGATCGGGTAAATTATTCTTAATTGCCTCTTGTACTTTTTCTTGATGGCGCTGTTGGTCGTCATATCCTTTGCGATGGAGGGACCAGTTTTCCTGTGAAATCGTATAATTTGGTTGATTTTCTTCGCCCATTCCTTTCCCTCCTTACTGTAATTGTCTTCCTGTATGAACAGCAAGCTACAAATTTTGTTCTGTAATGTGCAAGCTAGAATATTTGAAAGGTAACTGCCCATAGAAAATCATCCCATAAACATTTATAACGTTTTTCATACAATACCCCGAGCATCCTAAACAAAATTTTGCCACTCACATAATAGAAAGAAATATTCAGCCACTGATAAGAAAGAAACACAATGCATTGTTGCACACATTTTTACTTTGCAACATATTGTATTGTGTTGGCTTTTTTCGTATGAATGGTTGGTTACTCTATCATATGCATATTGTAAAAATAATTGACAATAAATTCATGAAATTGCATCTTAATTTATTACATTTGGACAAGGTATGACACTTTACACACATATGAACGGATAATAAAACGCTGTCCCGCAAAATACAAGAGACAGCGTTTTGTTATCAAACTATCGGTTTAACAAGCTACCTACATAGCGTAGTAATTCATTTGCTGAAGAAGAATTATAGCCATGCTCATCAATTAAACGCGCAACAACATCATTGATTTTCTTAAGCTGATTTTCGTCCGGTGTTTTCGTTGATGTTGTAATTTTCACTATATCTTTTAAATCAGCAAATAGTTTTTTCTGAATCGCTTCACGAAGACGTTCATGTGAATTATAATCAAAGCGTTTTCCTTTACGGGCATAAGCAGAAATGCGAATTAAAATCTCTTCACGGAATGCTTTCTTAGCATTTTCTGAAATTCCAATTTGCTCTTCAATTGAGCGCATTAATTTTTCATCTGGACTCATTTCTTCCCCTGTTAACGGATCACGTAATTTCGATTTATTGCAGTACGCCTCGACGTTATCTAAGTAATTATCCATAAGCGTCTTAGCTGATTCTTCATATGAATAAACAAACGCTTTTTGTACTTCTTTCTTCGCGATTTCATCGTATTCTTTTCTCGCCAATGAGATGAAATTCATATAACGCTCACGGTCTTCATTACTAATCGATGGATGCTGATCCAGCCCATCTTTTAAAGATCTAAGTACATCTAACGCGTTAATAGATGGTACCTCTTTTCGAATGATTGTAGACGAAATTCGGTTAATGACATAACGAGGATCAATACCCTTCATACCTTCATCTTGATATTCGCGTTGTAATTCTTCTACATCAATCGCATTATAACCTTCTACCGTTTCTCCATCATACAAACGCATCTTTTTAATTAAATCAATATCCGGACGCTTCGGATCTTTTAAACGAGTTAAAATAGTGAACATTGCTGCAACGCGAAGTGTGTGTGGTGCAATGTGAACATTCGACACATCACTTTCACGAATCATTTTTTCATAAATATGTTCTTCTTCACTTACTCGTAAATTATAAGGAACTGGCATTACAATAATTCTTGAGTGCAATGCTTCATTTTTCTTATTTGCTATAAATGAGCGATACTCTGTTTCATTTGTATGCGCTACAATTAATTCATCTGCTGAAATAAGCGCAAATCTTCCCGCTTTGAAATTCCCTTCTTGCGTAAGCGATAATAAGTGCCATAAAAACTTCTCATCGCATTTTAACATCTCTTGGAACTCCATCATTCCTCGGTTTGCCTTATTTAATTCTCCATCAAATCGATACGCACGCGGATCTGATTCTGAACCATATTCTGCAATCGTAGAAAAGTCCAGACTACCTGTTAAATCTGCAATATCCTGTGATTTTGGATCAGACGGGCTAAATGTACCAATCCCTGTACGGCGATCTTCAGAGAAGAAAATACGCTCTACAACTACATCCTCAATTCTTGATCCGTATTCTTGCTCTAAACGCATGACATTTAGTGGTGATAAATTCCCTTCAATTCTAACTCCATACTCATCAAAGAAATCATCTCGTAAATGATGTGGAATTAAATGCAGTGGATCCTCATGCATTGGGCATCCTTTAATTGCAAAAATTGCTCCGCGATCTGTTCTTGAATATGTTTCTAATCCTCGTTTCAACATCGTAACTAACGTTGATTTCCCTCCACTAACAGGACCCATTAATAATAAAATTCTTTTTCTAACATCTAATCGTTTTGCAGATGGATGAAAATATTCTTCTACAAGACGTTCTAGAGCATCCTCTAATCCAAAGAGCTGATTACTAAAGAAGTTATACTTTCTTCTACCATCAACTTCTTCAATTCCGGCATCTTTTATCATATTGTAAATGCGAGAGTGTGCTGTTTGAGCCACCCATGGTCTTTCTTTCACAAGCTCCAAATACTCCGCAAACGTACCTTCCCATTGTAAACGTTCTTCTGCTGCTCGATGCTGTTCAATCTTTTTTAGAATATCCATTATAGCTCCTCCCCCATCTCCTTGTTCAATCGGATTATTATAAAAGGTATGCTAGGATGTCCTTAAACATTCTTTAAATCAAAACGAAATATATAATAGCACGCTAAAATTCTCTCCAAAATTCAAAGAAAATTCTGTATAATATAGGTATTAACGTTTTTACACTGCTATTCATTATAAATAAATTCTTTTCTTCTAAGAACCTTACATACATTTTGGGTAATAAATAAAACTCGTGAACCGAAAAAAGTAAGGAGGATATTAGTATGAAATTATTATTAATTTTAGGTGTATCACTCACATTTCTTACCGCTATTTTTACATCCGGTTACAATGACAAACCAGGTACACATAAAAAATGATGTGCTTTTAGCACATCATTTTTTTATGCATTATTTATAATACATATTTTCTATATCATATTTGGATAGTGGTCGGCTATAATAATAACCTTGTACAAGCTTCACATTCTTTTCTTTCAAAAACTGTATTTGCTCCTTTTTTTCTACTCCCTCTGCAATTACATTCAATTCTAAAGTATGAGCTAAATGAATAATTGCAGCTGTAATATTCGTATCACGTTCATCTATATGTATACCTTCCATAAAAGAACGATCAATTTTTAAAGTATCAATTGGATATGTTTTTAAGTAACTTAAAGATGAATAGCCTGTTCCAAAATCATCTAAATGAATCTTTAAATTTTGTTCTTTTAATTGTAGTAACACTCTCTTCGATATATCTTTATGTATAAGAGCTCCTTCTGTAACCTCTATCGCTAATAAATGAGCTGGTACATTGTACTTATTTAAAGCCCGTGTAATCATCTCTATTAATGTAATAGAGCGAAAGTGTCTAGCTGAAATATTAACTGCAATTGGGACCACTTCATATCCTTTATTTAACCATTCGCGCAGTTGCTGACACACTTGATTTACTACCCATTCATCGAGCTTAATAATAAATCCTGTTCTTTCTGCCAACGGAATAAATTGGTTTGGAGAAACAAATCCTAATTCCTTATTCTCCCACCTTATTAAAGCTTCCATACTAGCTATTTTTTTCGTTTCAATATTAATTTGTGGCTGATAATATAAGAAAAACTCGTTTTTTTCTATAGCACGATGTAACTGGTTTTCTATTATAAACCTTTGTTCACGCTCACAGTCTAATCCACTACAATAAAAATGATAATGTCCTTTTCCTTTTTCTTTTGCTTTTTCTAAAGCAGCATCGACCCTCTGAAATAGTATTTTTTCATCTTCTCCATCTGCTGGAGCCATTACAATTCCAATTGACGCACTTAAATATACATCTTCTTCCTCGATTACGAAATATTCACTAATATTTTTCAGTATGCTTTTTGCAACTTCCTCTACACATTCTTTCGTTATATTTTCTATTAACATAACAAATTGATCATCGTGTTCTCTAAATAAGTGCATACCTTCTATTTTTAGATTGCTTAAACATTCTGTAACTTTTTGTAATACTTTATCTCCCTCTTTATGACCAAATGTATCATTAATACGATGAAACTCATCTAAATCTATAAATACAAGCGCAAAATTTATACTCTCATTTAAAAAAGTATTTAACTTATTTGCACATGAAATTCTATTCATTAATCCCGTTAACTGGTCATAGTAAGCTAAATATTCTGTTCGCATTTCGTTTAATACTTGCCTTGTAACATCTCTCGTAACAATATAAACTCCAACAATTTCACCGTTCACAATAATCGGGATAGTTCTCAAAGAAATATATAGCTCGTACCCTTCTTTATGAATATATTTCTTTGAAACAATTTGTTTTGCTTTTCCTTGCATTGATCCCTTAAATATAATTTGAAAATCTTTTTCATATTCTTTATTAATGAATTCAAAAATAAATTTATTATTTAATTCCTCATATCGGTATCCAAATATTTCATACGTTGCCGGGTTTGCATATGTAACTCTCCCTATAGAATCTATAGATATAATTGAGTCATTATTATATTCCAGTAACGACTTAAATAACATTTGTTTTTCCTCTATCTCTGTCTTCTCCTCAATTTGAGCTGTAATATCTCTTGTAATACAAATAACAAATTGACATATTCCTTCTTCATCGCAGACAGGATTAAGTGAAGATTCATAATGTATCTCACCTTTTGGTAATTTGACTACATCACAAAAAGTGTGTGCTTTTGCTTCTCTCACTACTTTTTCATATTGCCTTTGCAATATCCCCGCTATATCTTTTGGTAATACTTCTGCAAAAGTTTTTCCATAGCACTCTTCGCTTAACCTAGCATAATCCATTCCTATTTTATTCACATACATATATTTAAACGTTTCATCATCAATAACTTTCAATATAAATACTAAATCTTGAATAGCATGTAATAACCCTTGTCTAATTAAATCCATATCTATCATACTTAAAAAGGTATTTTGATTACTATATTCTTCCTTCATATTTATCTCAACCCGTCTTATCTATTTTTAATCATATATCCCATTCTATATGATTATGTCCTCTCTTTTAAATGTATGATTACATATTATTTTTATTTTATAAAAAAAAGTCGCCATATGGCGACTTTTAATAAACGATTTCTAAATCTAATCCAGGGTAATTTTGTTGACGGAATGCTTCATAAATTAAAATTGCTGCTGTATTAGATAAATTTAATGAACGTACTTTATCTGTCATTGGAATACGTAAACAATGATCAAAGTTTTCTTCGATTACATTAGCTGGTAAGCCGTTTGTTTCTCTTCCAAATACAAAATAGTAATCCTTCTCGCGCTTGCTATAGTCAAACGCTGTATGAGCTTTCTCGCCATACTTCGTTAAATAGAAGAATTCACCATCTTTATTTTTTTCATAAAATTCTTCAATTGAATCATAATACGTAATTTTCACGTGCTGCCAATAATCTAATCCGGCACGCTTTAACATTTTATCATCCGTTGAAAATCCAAGCGGTCTAATCAAATGTAATTCTGTTCCAGTTGCTGCACAAGTACGAGCAATATTCCCTGTATTTGCTGGAATTTCTGGCTGATATAAAACAACATGTACTCCCACGCGATATTCACCTCTGTTTTTTGTCTACTACGTATTATACCACTTGAGCGAAAAATCTCTACCCATTAATAATATGAAAGAATTTATATTTCATTTGTGGTGTATATTTACTAGAGTCTTCATAGTTCCAATAACGTCGACGGCTATTCGCTGAATGTGCATTTACAAGCGGCATACCATCTGCATCTTTTGCTACTACAATCGTCGTATGATTCCATCTTCCGTCATCCTCGAAATCATAAGCAATAACATCTCCAAGAATAAGTTCTTCTGGCCTCTCTACCGCCTCTGCTCGAAGTCCTGTTGTAGCACCTGACAAATACCAATAAAAAGAATGTGCAACAGCCCAGCTCCAACTCCACTGATTCTCCCTTTGCCACCATCCTTTACGAATATTAGGATATCCGTTCATAGGTACTTCTCCAGTATGAAGACATTGAGAAATGAAATTCGTACAATTATCAGGGAAATTACGATACATAGGATTTCGGTCATCCCACCAACGCTCTGCATATTTCACTGCCTCTAAACGATTATATTGATAAGAACCGTACTTCTCTTTCGTAATTTCCCTTTCTAATGTCTCACCCATTCTAATTTCTTCTGACACTTCAATATCATAATCGCTTATAATCCGACTATTATTTAAACAAACTCTTCGTTTTAATTGTTCCTCTTCAATATAAAATAATTCTTTATGCTTAATTAAATATTTAAAATGTATTTGATAATCAATTTCTTGATGGTCATTACTATTTAATTGCCTAATGAAAGAAACATCCGCAGTTGCTTTCACTATATGTGCACTACGCCTTTGAAACAATTGTTTCTTTCTCTGTGCCATTTGTAGTAAATCCTCAGCAATACCATCCACGTCTGTTCGTTTCTCTGTGATATATGCTAAAAACTGTTGTACTTGCTTTTCAATATTCATTTTTACAGCCATTTCGTTTCCCTCCCATATTACAATATGAAAAAGGGAAATATTATCTACTCTTTTTTCTGTGCTAACAATTCAAGCCCGCGATTCATTTCATGAAGCACTTCTTCATCTTTCTCACGTTCCATCGCTTTTTCAATCGCTTCGCCTACTCCATCTCCGCCAATTTTCCCAAGTGCCCATGCTGCCGTTCCACGCAATACCGGTCTTGGGTCATCTTTCATAACACCAATTAAATCAGGAATTGCCGATGCTTCTTTAAAATGTGCTAATGCTAAAATCGCATTTCTTTGCAGTGGCTTTTTCCCTCTCCATGACCCTGACATAATCCCATATTTCTCTTTAAAATCACGATTACTAATTGTTAAAAGTGGCGTTAATAATGGTTTAACTAGCTCAGGATCCGGCTCCATCTCAGGATGATTATGAAAATCCATTCCTTTATTTTTCGGACAAACAGTCTGACACGTATCACATCCATATATACGATTTCCTATTTTATCGCGATATTCTTCAGGTAGGAATCCTTTCGTCTGTGTTAAAAACGCAATGCACTTCTTCGAATCTAACTGTCCCCCCTGTATTAAAGCACCTGTAGGACAAATATCGATACATTTCGTACAGCCCCCGCATTGATCTTCTATCGGCTTATCTGGCGGGAATGGAACATTTGTAATCATTTCCCCTAAGTATACGTAAGAACCAAATTCAGGTGTAATAATAGCACAGTTTTTCCCACTCCAGCCAATGCCTGCACGCTCTGATACAGCTCGATCACTTAATTCACCTGTATCAACCATGGACTTCACTTCTATATCTGGAAGTTTTTCAATTAAATATGCTTCTAATTTTTGCAAACGATCTCGTAAAACAAGATGATAATCTTGTCCCCAAGAAGCACGGCAAAAAATTCCACGGCGTTCTCCACGCTTACTTAATGGTGCATTTTTTAATTTTGAAGGATATGCTAAAGCAATCGCAATAATTGATTTAGCACCCGGTAATAAAAGTTGCGGATTCGTTCTCTTCTCTATATCAGGCTCTTCAAATCCAGATTGATAATTTAATTGTTGTTGCTGGATTAAGCGCTGCTTTAATTCCTCAAAAGGAGAAGCACTTGCAAAGCCTATTTTATCTATACCAATTGTTTTACTATACGCAATTACATCTTGCTTTAATTGTTCAAAATCCACTCTTAATCGCCTCCTCAGATGAATCCATCCCTTATGTAACGACTCTATTGGTTAGTAATTCACTTTTGGAATACTATTATTTACTTCTATTTTCGCATGTAATTATATTTTTCAAACATTAAAAAACGCAATGCCTCGTTTATCTCGGAAACGAAACACTGCGTTGATCACAATTTATAGAAAAACATTTAATAAAATTTGGAGCGGGTGAAGAGAATCGAACTCTCGACCAGAGCTTGGAAGGCTCTTGTTTTACCACTAAACTACACCCGCAAATATGAATTACATATAAGATATTAGAATAACTTATGTAAAGTAGTATAGCATGTTAAAAAAATAGAGGCAAGAATTTTATCGAAAAAAGTCGAAAAAGTGATGAGAGACCTCATCACTTTTTCAATTCCTTATCAATTGCCTTCTTCATACTATCGAAATCAGGGTTTGCAAGATTTCCGTTTACATATACTGAAGGAGCACCTTGAACTTTTAATTTTTGAGCACGATCTGAGTCTTTACGTACTTTTTCTGTAATTTCTTTACTGTGTAAATCTTTCTTAAATTGCGCTACATCAACTTTTGGAAGTTTCTCTTTCACAATGCTAAGAAGCAAATCTTCTGTAATCCATTCTTCCGTATCTTTCTTTTGATTTTGATAAATTTCATCATAGAAGATCCAGAATGAATCTTTATCTTGTTTATAAATTGCTTCACCAGCTGCTGCACCTAAATCCGAGTCTTTTCCGATAAATGGGAAGTTAATAAAATATAACTGCACTTTACCTTTATCAATATACTCTTCCTTTAATCGAGGTAATACGGTTACATCCCAAGTACGGCAAGCAGGACATTTGAAATCTCCAAATTCAACTACCTTAACCGGAGCATCATCTTTCCCTAAAGATTGTTGCGTAGAATAAGCAAACATCTCATTCCCTTTATCTTTTTTGTCATTTATGATGCTATACGCAATTGTTCCGATTACAATCAATACTGCGATAGAAAAAACTACCCCAAGAGCCATGAGTTTATTTGATTTCATATACATTCCTCTTTAAATTCATATTCTGTATACAGCATTGTACACAATACACATAATATCAACACTTATATACGTCACGCAATGAACACGCTCACATAAATTACAAAAATACAATATTTGTGACGATATTGTGTCACAAATTGTCACAAATTATTCAAAAAAAGAAGCTCCTCTGTAGGAACTTCTCTTAACTTACTGCTTTTTTACGCGCACTATTTAACATCGACTGCTCTATTTTTATATCATGACGAATTACTAATTTCTCACTAACTGCTTGAACATACTCATCATGGCTTATATAGCCTTCTTTCTCCATTAATCTCAAAACGACATTTCGTCTCTCTACTGCTTTATCATAATTTTGGGCAGGTGAGTAATAAGCAGGTGCTTTTACTACAGCAGCCATCATCGCACTTTCAGCCAACGTTAATTGGTTCACCTTTTTACCGAAGTAAAGGTTTGCTGCTTTTTCAATTCCCCATGCTCCTTCACCATAATAAATGTTACTTACATATAATTTTAAAATTTCATCCTTCGTAAATGTGCGTTCAATTTTTTTCGTATAAAAAATCTCTTTCCACTTACGAGAAAATGTACGTTCATTCGTTAAAAAAGCATTTTTAGATAGCTGTTGTGTAATCGTGCTTCCTCCTTGCACGACACCACCAGCCTTTATATTCTCAACAGAGGCCCTAATAATTGCTATATAATCTAAACCGTTATGATGATAAAATCTTTTATCTTCTGTCGCAATAAATGCATGTGTTAATGATTCTGGCACCTCTAACTTAGCCGGTACATGTAATTTACTAATATCACTTTGCTCGATCATTACATTTCCAATGAATAATAACGTACAACTTAACAATAATAATAATATAATGGCTTTATAAAAAAGTTTAGTCATTGGATTTAATGCAACTTTTTGATGATAGTTCACCCTAGATAATACTCGTTCTTTCATCTTGAACACCTCTTTTCCACACAGCGTATAACTCTTACTTTAAGAATACCTTGTTGTAAAAAAATATCCCATCGATTTCTCTTACACGTACCTTACATCATTGTAAGGTATAAAGTGAAACTTTACTCAGCCCTCACCAATCACGTTCCCGGCAAATAGCGGGGTAAAAAAGTATTGTATCACAGTCCTTTTTTATCTACTATTCATCTGAAATATTGAATGTAGATTATGTTAATGCACGAATAACCAATCACAGAGTAAGCCTTAAGGCTATTATATTTTCACTTTATACTTTAATTATATCATCTACAAATATATGTACTTTTGAGTATCTAGTAATCTTAATGTATATAACATATACATTATACAGAACAAACGTTCTTGAAATCAATACTAACACTATTATTATTTTGACCTTTTTCTTAAACAATATACAAAAAAGAGTAGTGATTTGAATGTATCTCAAATCAGCCACTCTTTTCTTTACACTCTTCCTATTAAATTATATGGCTGCACTTCCCACGTTTCATATGGAATACAATGTGTTGCTCTCATTGCATCAAGTGTTCTAGATTTCATATGAGGACGCGTTATATACTCATCTATGTTCTCTTCATTTAAAGCAACAAATTTAGCCTCTTGTATTTCTTCAGGTTGAATTGTTATTTCGCCACTCACATATGCTACTTTGAAAACAACAGCCAGAATGTGCATAGAGGCATTATAATAAACCCCGGTAATTCCGATAGGCTTCACCGTTAACCCTGTTTCCTCTTTTATTTCCCTACAGACAGCTTGATCGAGTGCTTCTCCTTCTTCTACCTGTCCTCCTGGCATTTCCCACGTATCAGCTCGCCAGTGTACCTTTGTTAATAACACTTCATTTTTTTCATTTGTTAAATAACCTGCTACGGCAACTATATGCTTTGGTGTCTTATGTTCCATACTAAGCCTCCTAGAAATAATGGTTATTTCATATATCCCTATAAGCATATTCCCTATCTACAACAAAATACCTTTAATAATTCATCACCTTAATTAACTTCATAAAAAAAGCCCCTATTCGTTAAACGAATAGGGGCTTTCATCGTATTACTCTCCTAAGTCTACGTTGTGGTAAACTTGTTGTACATCTTCTAAATCTTCTAATGCATCAACCATTTTCTCAAATTGTACTTGAGCATCTTCAGGAAGTGTAACATCACTTTGTGCAAGCATTGTTAATTCTGCAACTGTAAATTCTTCAACGCCAGCACCTTTAAGTGCAGATTGTACTGAATGGAATTGATCTGGTTCAGCATACACGATAACAGCATCTTCTTCTTCTAGAATGTCACGTGCATCTACATCTGCCTCCATTAAAATTTCAAGAACTTCATCTGATGTTTTACCTTCAAGGCCGATAACAGCTGTCGCATCAAACATGTAAGCTACAGAACCGTTTACACCCATGTTACCACTGTTTTTGCTAAATGCAGCTCGTACATCTGCTGCAGTACGGTTTACGTTATTTGTAAGTGTATCTACAATAACCATAGCTCCATTTGGTCCAAATCCTTCATAACGAAGCTCGTCATAATTTTCCTCTGAACCGCCTTTTGCTTTTTCAACTGCACGATCAATAATTGTTCTTGGTACATTGTATGTTTTCGCACGTTCTAATACGACTCTAAGCGCTTGGTTTGATTCTGGATCTGGCTCGCCTTGTTTTGCCGCCACATAAATTTCACGTCCAAATTTCGCGTATATACGGCTTGTATTTGCATCTTTTGATGCTTTTTTGTCTTTAATATTGTTCCATTTACGGCCCATACTTTCCACTCTCTTTCTCGTTTTAAATCTACATAAAAATATTAATATGAAATATAATGTGTGTTCAACACATTTTTAAAAGAAATATAAAAAGTTCATTTTTGATTCATATTACAGACATAATATAAATCACTATCATTTTGTTCTTTCGACAAGTTATATTATACATGAATTCCTAAGTTTATTACGAATTTTAGCATCACATAATATAATTTAACAAAAAAGACTCTAACATTTCTGTTAGAGTCTTTTTATATTGCTGATAACAATTTCCATAATATTCCTACAATTACTTTCTATTGTTGTATAATTAAAATAGGAAAAAATTCGAAGGGGAAATGGGGGAGAATTATGACACATTCAAACGAAAAAAACACACATACTCTTAAAGGAATAGGAGAAAAGTTAAACCCAACTATCTATCAAGTAAGATTCATGAAATTAGATGAACCAATCCAATTTGAGGCGTTTCCTGAATTGAAGGAATTAGGGGATTGGTTAAGTACTTCAATGCAAATGTGGGCGTGCCACTCAACAATGTATAAGTACAACAGAGAAGAGTTTAAAAAGAAGTTTTTAGAAATTACAAACTTAACCGTTGATAATGTACTAATATCTACTGGTGGTGTCGGATTTAACTTCATGTCACCGGGGTGGAGAAATTCTCTCTAGAGTGCTCGAAGGGAATATTGTAGAATACCGCAATTAAAAAGATAAAATTGAATGTTTGTTTTTATCCTTTTAATGTTTCACAGTTTACTCACCGTACACTTTTTGCGCTTATTTTGTCATGTAATGAAAAGAAAACACAAAAAAACTCTATACTAATTGTATAGAGTTTTTTTACGACGTTCATGATACCGATGGTCGGGGTCGAACCGACACTCCCGAAGGAACACGATTTTGAGTCGTAGATAAGTATTTGTAAGCCGCCTAATATGCGGGATATTATCGAAGTATTCAGCGCTAATTGTACCGCAGTTGCTTTTCCGTTCAAATCGTTACACACGATTATTTATTATTAAATTCATTGTACTATATCACGCTAAAGATCGCAATTAGAAAAAAAAGCTTCCTTATTATATAGCGATATAATTTTCATGCTCGTTTACTTTCTTACGCTACACTAAACATCATATAACGCATATGGGCGTATAAAACTGTTCATCACATTAAATCTAATCGCCTAGAATTGCGTCTCTCGGTATCGTAGTTTTCGAATATAGTTAATACAAAGAAAAGGCGACGCCGTTTTTAAGCATCGCCAGTCCTTCCGATAACTATTAATATCCTCGTGCTCGCTCCATTGATCGTTGTTTATGTCGAAGTCTAACGTCGATTTTGTCCACTAGTTGATCCGCTAACGTATCGATGTCGCGATCATCGCGAATGCTAACGTCGCTTAAATTAACATTCACGGTCGTATTACCGCCTGTGCCTCTGTTACTTTTAGCGCCGAATAAATCATGACCGACGCTCGGACGACTCGCCGTCTCTAGCGCTTTGAATAAATTCGCCTGCTGCGCTTGTGTTAAGACCATTTCGTTTTTGAGTAGACGCACATCTACTTCGTCGAATTTCGGTCGGTGCGCAGCTAGTCCGTATGGAGAGCCGCCATTATGATACTTCGGCTTTTTCATAGTCTGCGATAATGTACCGCCGTTATGACGTTTTTCCCTACTAGAGAATATTTCCGATACTGTACGCGTTACCGATTCCATTACACGAATATGTAGCGGCTTTGTTTCGGCTTTGGTCGCCTCTTTCTTAACTGCGTCTAGTTCTCGTTTAGCTTGTGAAGCGTCCATGTTAAGATTCTTTTGTACTTCTCGTCGCATTTCCTCTTCGATTGTCATGTTTTTATTCTGCGCGTCGGAAATATCACCTTTTGTCTTCTTCGTGTTTTCTTTCTGCGCTGCTTTATCGGCTTCGGCGTTCTTCTTCTTGAAGTCTTCCGTATCACCCTTCGTCTTCTTCGTATTTTCTTTAGATCCTTTTTTATCCGCTTCGGCATTCTTTTTATCGAAATCGGACGTGTCGCCTTTCGTCTTTTTAACGGCTTCTTTTTCCGACTTCTCTTGAAGTTCGTCGGCTTTCTTCTTCTCTTCGTCGATATTCGTTTTAACCTTTTTATCGGTCGGCTTTTCTAGTGCGTCATTCATTAATTCGATAGATTCCGTAGTTTCATCGACACCTTGTTTATATGATGCGTGATTCTCTTTAGCCTGATCGATTGCCGACTTCGCTTCCTTTAGCTTCTCGACTTGCTTCGACGCAGATTCGTATTGTTGTTCCTGTTCTTTGCTTAAACCTTCACCTGATTTTTTCTGTTTATCTAATTCAGATAGTACGTTTTGTTCGGCGCTTAGTCTCTCGTTAACTTTCCCTGACAATTCGCCAACTGCGCCCGTAATTCCTACGGCTGCCGCATGTTCTTCGATAACTGCATTCGTAGTTTTCTCGCTTAGTTGTAAACGTTGCTGCGCTGCATTCATTTGACCTTTTAGCTCTGTTCCCGCAGCTTTATTTACGGCTAATTCCGTATTTGCTGCCGTTAACGTTTCTCGCTTACGTGCTAGATATTGGCTCGCGTTCTCTATCTGTCGCTCGTCCCCACGTTCTACGGCGTCATTATACTCTCGTCGTGCTTTATCATAGCCTTTTTGTGCGTCCGCTTGATTTTTAACAAGTCCTGCGCGATCTTTTAACGCTTCGTTATAATTCTTCGAAGCCTCGACCATATCTTCTAAATCTTTTTTCTGATTAATCATAAGTTGAGTTTGTTGTAACTCTAGTTCAATGCGCTGCATTTCTTTATAAGAATCGCCTAACTTTCTAGCCTCGTCAGAAGTTTTAGCGATTGCATTTCCTTTTTTGTCGAAGGCTTGTTCTGTCGCGGGTGCTTTTGCTATGATCTCCGCGTTAACTTCTAGATATTCGTTTAATTCCTCTTTTGTAGCGCCTGATTTTTTACCTAACTGCTCGTACTCATTGATAAGTTTTTGCTTAGAATCGCCTTCTTCCGCCTTGTGAATCTCGGTAGTTAGATCGCGATAGCGTAACATTTCATCCGTGGTTAGATTAATTTTCTTCTTTAACGCGTCGTGTCTGTCCGCTAATTGGTACATTCCGTCGGCTTGCTCTCCCAATGACTTATAAGCGTCTAACGATACTTCTTTGTACTCTCGTGCGGATCCTGAAGCCTTCATAAGTACAGTCGTTAATGCGCCAACCGCTAATGATACACCCGCGATCCATGCCGTAGCAGGATTTGAAATAAGCGTAGCGCCTAGTAATCGCATTGCAGTCGTTATTTTTCCTATGTTGTTATAAACCAATACTGCGCCCGCTGCGAATGCCGCTGCTGCTAGCCCACCCGCTAAAAATGCAGGATCTAATTGTGCCAGTCCGCCAACTAGCGCCGCTGCGCCTTGTGCTACCGCAGTAAATGCAGGTAATAGCGATTGTCCTAGATTGATCGCCAGCCCTTCAGCCGCAGACTTTAATTGATTCCATGCGCCTAATAACGTCTCTTGTTGAATACGTGCGACACGTTCCGCAGTTCCGCCCGATTCTTCTAACGTTGTTTTGTATTGTTGTAATGCGGGTTGTCCTTGTGCTAATAATGCGAGGAAACCTGCGCTTGCTTCCGTACCTACTAATTGAGCCGCAGTAACAGTTTTTTGTGCGTCCGTCATTCCGTCCATTTTTGAACTAATATGACCGATTAATTCGGGAAGTGGTTTAAATTGCCCGTTCGCATCTACTACGGAAATTCCTAGTTTTTCGAATGCCTTTTGCGTTTGTCCTGTCGGATTCGCTAACGATAGTAACGCCGCACGTAAGCTAGTGCCGGCTTGGCTTCCTTGTATGCCCGCGTCGGACATTTTCGCTACTGCCGTCGCGGCATCGGTAATATCCCACCCTAAGGACTTTGCTACTGGCGCCACATATTTCATAGCCATGCCCAGTTGACTCATATCAGTGTTCGCAGTAGTGAAGGTTTTCGTTAGAACGTCCGCCGCTTTTCCTGTATCAGTAGCGGCAATTCCAAACCCCGTCATTATATTACTCGATATGTCAGCGGCAGTACCTAAATCGATCGCACCTGCTGCGGCTAGGTTTAATACTGCGGGCATCGCGTTAATACTGTCTTGTGCTTTAAATCCCGCTAACGATAGGAAGGCGAGTCCGTCCGCCGCTTGTGAGGCGCTAAACTGCGTCGTAGCACCTAAATGCTTCGCCGTATTTTCTAATTGTTTAAATTCGGAATCTGTCGCGCCGCTGATCGCTTTAACCTTCGCCATACTTTGTTCGAAGTTTGCCGCAGCTTTTACGGAAGCTCCGACCGACGCCACGATAGCAACCCCCGCTACTGCTGATGCTTTACCTAATGCTGACATACCATCCGATGTATTTTTAGAACTCTTTGAAGTTTGTTGCATTTGTGTTTGTGCTTCTTGCATTCCTCGTTTGAATTGCGCATTATCGAGGACGAGTTTCGCTTTTATTTCTCCTGCATTTGCCATTCGATCACGACCCTTTTTTCGTTTTTATGTAAGACAAAAAGACACCACTCAATTGAGTAGCGTCTTTCGCCGTTTCGTTATACTTATTTGTAAGCCTAGTTGGTAATCTAGGACGCAAGCCCTATGATTTTAGCGTGTGCCGCTTCTTGTAGTAATTCTAGCGTGTACTCGCCTACTAACATTCCGCGCATGTAATCGCCTGTCTTGCCTAAGAACGTGTGAGCGAATTCACGCGTTTGTAGTGGGCGGATAGATAAGCGATTCGCATCGATCACGAAGATCTCGTCGCTTCGTAAGTTGTTGTTAAGAACGATTTCCGCATTACCGAAGTCAGATACGAAGTGATCTACTACGTTTCCGCGTCCGTTATCTTCGCGAGATAATCTAATTAGAGCATTGTCAAACGCCGAGATTGCGATCTTTTGCGTAGCTCCTACGATAATCTTATAGTTACCGCTAGCAGTAGAACCGCTTTTCTCGAAGATAGCACGGAATGCTTCGACTAAATGCTCGTCTGAAATTGCCGCACCGTCGGCTTTAATTACGTTTGTTTGAATGAATGAATGAACGAACACCACGCATCATACGTGTATTGCCTCTCTCGTAACGAACACCGTTAATGACTGCTTTTTCTAGTTGTAACGCTAACTCTAGCTGCTTCTTTTGCTTCTCCATTTCGTATGCATCATTGATACCGTATTGAGCGATCGCTTGCGCCGTACCCGTCAACTCTACAGAATCGTCGAAGATTTGCGTGATATTAGAAACACGCTTACGTGGCTTGTAACGGGAGTCGCGAGCGTCCGCGCCTTCCGCACCCTCTACGAACATGAATTCTACAGTTTCGTCTGCCTCGTGCGCTTCCGCCTCTGTTCCCGCATATCCACGAACTACCGTTAACTTTTTAGATCCTTCTACTTTAGTGACTAGAATTAATTCCTCACCGATTCGGATCACTTGTTTAGGTCGGAATGCGTCTGTTTCTTCCACATCGATAAATTTCATGCCAGCCGTTAAAGCTCTCGTTAACGTACTTCCTTGATCGAACATTTCATCTTCGAACCAAACGTGCTCTACGTTCGTAACTGCTTGTCCGAAACCTAACAGATTTAACATAGGTGTTTGAAGTGGATTTAATAATAAAAACTCGTCTGTTACGGATTCTTTTACACCGATAAGATTATTAGAATATGTTTCTGTCATTTTATTTCCTCCTTGTAATTAGAAAAAGTCACCTGATTAATAGGTGACTTGACATTTTAAACTATTTATTTTTAAATCTTGCGGGTACTTGCCTATATTTTACAATGTTGTACCAGTCCTGATCCGATGGGTGTTCGGGAATATCCCCAATACCTGTGACGCCTAGTAGGATGTGTGTTTCGCCCTTACGTTTTCTAAGTTTTTCATTCAGATGCTCACGCACCCACATATGGTCGTCTTCTATACGGAGTATTTCTTGGATTGCATCATAGTAATCCGCTAATCCTTGTTGCGCTTTTTGTCTAAGGGGATCCACTTTCTCCCTACGCACCGTTGGTACAACATTGTTACGCCAGTCACCCACGAGATCGTCGAGGGTAATTGTTCCCGATAGATTCGCGATGGCGTATTCATGTGCCTTACTGTGTTCCCCTTCGGCAACTTTTACCGCAGCTTGTGCCTTTTCGATATTATCTAGTGCTCTCTGCTTCTCGGTGCTGACGTCCTCGCCCGAGAATTCTCGTTGTAGAGTTGTCTCGTATGCCTTTGTAGCAACCGTTACTTTTTCTTTTGCAGCTTGTACCTTTTCTTGATATGTTGCGATAAATTCGTTCGCTTCCTTGTCTTGAACCCTGAATTTATTGTATAGATCCCACTTCATATTTTGCGCCCCCCTAGTTTCGTTTGTAATTTCATCGATAAGTTATTTAGTCCGCTCGCGATCTTTAGTAGAACTGCTATTAATATCTTTTCCACTCTGTTCGGATCTTTAATCTTTTTTGGTAGTGTCGCAGGATCTACCAAGTTATATAGGTCGATTAACGTATCACGTACCATCTTTGTCTCGAATAAGCGCTTAGTTTCGCATGTTTCTTCGGCAGATGTGATATGACCTGATAACCTACTATCGCCCAATGTCGATATATATACGTATTCCGTAGATGTCATAACGTCAATAACTTTATCGCATTCATAGCCGCTTTCTGTAACATACTCACGATATCTTTCGTTAAGGTTCGTGATATCCTCTTCGGCTTGTAGGTACTCATTAACGCGTTGACCATCGACGTATAAGACTGTTAGGAAGAACTTCTTTCCATGTAGTTCGTGGCAATTCGAAACTAAAAGTTTTTCGTGATTGCTCATTATAACCGCTCCTTTAATCGTTTTTTGAGATCCGCTGCAATCACTTCATTCGATCCCGCTTGTGCTTCAAGTAGGAAAACGTTATGCTCACCGATGAGATCAACGAGTGATTCGTAATGCGTATACTTCATTTCATGTATTCCCCTTGTCCAATTGAATACAGTCGCTTGCGATACGTTTAACATCTTCGCTAGTTGATGTTGTGTGATTCTCGATAATTGCAGGAATAATAGTAATACTTTAGGATTCATTCTTTTAGCTCCCTGTCATTGATTAGTTTTACTTTTAAAAAAAATGATCCGCCGTTACGCTATCGTGCAGGAAGGCGAATACGTAACGGTAGATCTTCGAAGAATTACTATCATAAGGTGGCGTCTGGCAAACGCCCAAAAGAGAGGTAACAAGGGGAAAGTTCCTGTCACCTAATAACTTCACATGTCCTTATCATTTCTAATTCGGGAATCGGAAGAATTAGTACGTTTAGAGCGATCATTGTCTTTACTCCTTCATACTATATGTACCCCTAATTGACCTAATATTGTACTAGCAATCTAATTTTTTATTATTTTTATTCGCCGTTTAACGCCTGACGCATAGCCTTCGATTTTCCTACCCTAGTGTTTTGGCACATTGCGCATCGCGGGATGTGACCGCCACGACCATTCCTATGAAACCGATCTAGCGGTAGTATTTCGCCGCAGTCTCTACACTCGCGGTGATATGTAAGTTCTCCGTTAACTTCGATTGGAATTAGCGTTGTAAATGCGTATGTAGTCCTTGTCGCTCCATTACATGGTTTACATCGTGTTTGTTTTCCGTCGGGCGTTCTCGCGTGATTGTGGAAATCCTCTAGGCATTTAACTTTTCTGCAATATGAACATTGTTTTTTATTTCTCATTTTCTTACCTCCGAATTTTTGTTTTAGTCGTCTACTATTCGCATACTCAACCATGATCGATCCCTCTTTCTTCATATAATTCGATTAAATCGTTATGCCTTCGCCTTCTCTTCGTTCTCTATTCGCCTTCATATGATCAGGCATTCGCTTCATATCGCGCATATCGTGATCTTTTAATTCCGCACATAGCTTCGTATATCTCTCGTTTGCTGACGTGAATCGAGATAATAGGACACTTTTTTCTAGCGGTTGTAACGGAAGGTAGCGATTAGAAAAACCTTTTCCGCGTGATGTGACTTTAATTAGTCCGACGTCTTTTAACGTTTTGATGTAACCTTTTATCGCGTTGGGCTTCTTATTCATTTGTAATGCAAGTTGACTTTGCGTAGGATAGGCGCATCCATCGTCTTCGTTGAAATATTCAATTAGGATCATATAAAGCATTAGTGTCGCTTCCCTGACGCCGTAGTCCGATAAGAATAAGTAATTTCTTAGATCACTAGGGATACGAGTCCAACGAATACCGTCGCCAAAATTTCCCTTGTTGAATGTCGGCTGCGCTGCGTATTTTTTTAGTATTTCCGATGCTGATTCGATTTTCTTTTTCTTGTTGTCCTGCATTCTTAATCTCTCCTTATGACGTGGTATCTTTCCGAATACTACTAAGTATCGTGCCGAATACTACTAGGTATCTTTCCGAATACCAGTTAGGTATCTTTCCGAATACGTAATATATCTTTAAATAAATCTTTAAAATAGAACTTTAAAATATATCTCTGCTTCGAATTCAAAAACCGAATTCTTACAGTTACGCATATAAGGTAGTAAGTAATTTAATAGCGAAGAGAATTTATATAATATATCCCCGCCGTCGTGTTATGCGTTTGTTGCTGACGCTTGTGCTTTCTCGTTTTGGGTTAACGTCGATAATTTCGTTTTACCGTCTCGCTCGTTTTCCCTGACACTTATATAAACGCTCATACAATCGAATAAAGGCGAACTCTCTATAATTTAGGTTAATTATGCGATTATATTTATATAGGTACGTGAAACCTCGTTAAAAGGTCGATAGGGCTGCGATAATAATTCGAATATCTCATATAGGAAGAAACACGTCAGAAACCGTATACAAGCCGCTAGATGACGCATATGACGCCTTGAGTATAAAATATGTGAGCGAATTTTTTACGAAGTGTGATCGCTGGGTTTCGGGTGGCGTTGGTGAAATCGATAGTTGCTGCGAATAAACCCCCTAAGGTAAAAATGAAACGCGCTAGGTGAATACTACTGTTGAGAGGCTTCGACGGGGCGGCATGGGGGTCACGAGATTTTTTTTTCGAATGGGCGGCGACGTGGCGTGCTCTCGATCCTTCTGAATCGCTGCGAGACATTCACGACAAACACTTCGACTCTTTCATTCGCTTGTTACAAGTCTTTGTTAATAGTTTTGTTAATTCGCTTGTTAATCGAAGAGAGAACGAAGAAAGAAGTTTAATTAAATTCTTTTATTCTTTTAAATAGAAGAAAGATGAACGAAGATACTCGAATCACTCCGAAGACAACGATTAAAGAAGAACGAAGACAACGTTTTTATAATTCTTCTCTAAATTCTTTCTCGCAGCTTTTAAATAGATCCGAATACAAATACATACAGTAGAGGCAGCAGCCGTTACGTGAGGCGTTATGACCGTGTGGTGGTATGATATGGTGTCGTGGTGGCGTACGGTGTAGTCGTGTAGACGTATCGATCTATTAGCGTGTAGTCTTCCGATGTGAGCGCAGAAAGAGCAGCGGCAACGATTATATAGAAAGAATGAGCACCAACCTATATCGACTATGTGTGCGGACAAATGTGCGCCTTGTTATATATCGGTAGGTCATATCGGGGGATTAGCGTTATGGTGCGGGCTATTGGTCGGATATATACCGCCCTTGTGAAATATACATACTGCGGTGTGGTCGTTAGAAAATACGACATATGGTGCGCCCTATTCGATATACAATGCGTCCCGTGGTTATCAGTCTAAAAAGGTACACGTTTGTAGACGCCTAGAAAACAATCAGATACGTGTCTATTAATAGAGAAACATAAACCTTTTTGTACGTACATTAAACATTTGACCTTTATAGACTATACGTGTATATTTAAGTTAACGATAAAAAGAAACGGGGTTTTCATTATGGCAATCAGCTTTGCATATATACGCGTATCATCAAAGGATCAAAACTTAGATCGACAATACAAGGCACTAGAACCTTATGTAACGGAGGAGAAATATATATACAGTGATAAGGCTAGCGGAAAGGATATGGATCGTGAGGGCTTTCAGAACATGCTTAAAGCGATGCGCGCAGGAGATACATTATATATTAAATCGATCGATCGTCTCGGTCGGAACAAAGCGCAGATTAAAGAGTACCTCGAATACTTCAAACGAGAGAAGATTCGCGTTAAAATTATAGACCTTCCTACGACAATGACGGACGTTCCCGCAGGTCAAGACTGGGTTATCGATATGATTAATAACATTATCATCGAAGTTTATACGTCAATTGCCGAGCAAGAACGCCGTACGATCAAAGAGCGTCAACGTGAGGGCATCGACGCAGCGAAGGAAAAAGGAAAACATATCGGTCGCCCTGTTATGGAACTTCCTGCGGACTGGGATCGTTTATATGGCGAATGGAAAGCGAAGAAGATCATGGCAGTCGAGTTTATGGCAGCGGTTAATATGAAGAAGGCGACATTCTATAAGAAGGTAAAAGAATACGAGGCAGCGCTTTGAGTGGCGTTGTCTTTTTTGTATGCGCCGAAATCCTTAGATCTCTATGACGCAGCTAATTGTATGACTATCGTAAAATAAATTAAGATTATGCGCAGGAAATCGCAACCCCCTGATATTTCAAATAGCCCCTTCCGATCGAATTCTGCTGATGTAGCGAAGAAAAATGCGCAGATAATCCTATCGATCTATACGAAGTACTACATATATGTATCGATGTACAACGATCACGATACGCAATCTATCATAAATTACTAGCGATCAATACCGAAATGTAGCGAAGTGTACCGATCGCTATGAGGTCGTATATATGTAAATGGGTGTAACTGCTTTAGTTACACGGAACCCTAGTGCCGCAAGGGATCGCCGTTTCATTGGGACTATTACACGTGTTTACATCAATATTTAAATTATGCGATATATTATATAAATAAAAAGGAGCTGCGCTATATCCAACGTAAGAGCGTCGGAGCACAACCCCATAGCCTACGCAGAATTTCCACAACTACGTAGACCGCTTCTGTCAGACGTACAGACGCTAATAGAAGTATTAGAAGACTATTATACCATTTCCACGCTTTAAAGCATAGTAAGTCATTCCGTATTTGCTACAATACGTATTCACAAAAACGCTAGGAGGGTTAGCCCTAGCGCCATTAATGTGAATCTATATAATTAGGTATGTGGTGAATTATATAATATCGGCGTGTGGTGTCTACCTGTCACGTAGTGTTCGCCTTATAGCGGTTGGTTAGCCCGCCTGTTATATGGTGCCTTCGCTCGTCAATTTTATGCGGCAGGTGGTGTCGTCGGATTCCGTTCTATGTCGCTGAGGTGGTTAATCCCGTTGGACATTTCCGACCTATGCCGTACCTTCTCCGCGTGTGGTGTCCGCAGATTATTCGTAATGATCCGCCCATTTCTTCAAAAGGTAATATCTTCTATAGTAAATTTATATATCGTGTGGTGAGGATTTTCTATTGTACGCCCGCGTGTGGTGTCCGCCTCATAGCAGTTGGTTAGTCTGCCGTATATTTCAACGTACATTAGTCATTATAGCGTAATAAATTCGACGCCCTTATCTAGTTTGAGCCATTCCACAAATGCTATGTCAATTTCGCCCGCATTATAGCAATAGTCGTATTCTTCAAATAGCGCGTCTATTTCTCCGCTAGTCCATTCGGCTTTTAGCGTGATAACTGTTAAAATGTCCTCTCGCTTACTGTCGCCGTATAGATCGATTGTAGTAGCGGCAAATTTACGGTTTAACGCCCCCTTAATGCGTGGGCTTTCTAGTTCATACGGTATAGCGCTCATTTAGTTACGACCACCATTCCATTGATTCTCGTACTCATACGTGCTATACATGTAATCCTCTAAATATTCTCGATCAAATAGCAACTCAATCGGAATCTTCGTCATAAGAACGTGATCGTCGTAAATTTCTTTTTCGTATCGATCGCTCTTTTCCGAAACTGCTGATAGATTAGCGATAAGTAGATCTTTCTTATTAACATTCAAATGTGCATCGACTTTATCACAAACTTGATCGATAGCCTCGTAAAATGACGCTTTTAATACGTCGCTTGCTGCGTCGATCGTCGTAACCTCTTCGATATTTCCATTTTCATCGATAGAAGTTGCGCAGCCTAAGGCGATTCCGCCATTTTCAAAAGGGCTAAACGCAGCCGCTACGATTGAAAAACCTGTAAATAGTGCGATTCCTGTACTTTTTAACATAATTGATTACCTCTCTCATAATTAGTAGATGGTTTTTAAATCTTGTTCAAATAAAAGTGAGTTAACTAGGCTCACCTCGTTGATTTATTGTTTCGCTATCAACTGACTTAATCTTAACATATACGCCAAAATGGCGTCAACTTATTTATCAAAAAAAATATAAATTTATATTAAATAACATAATAAAAGCATGGAAACATATGTCGGGGTAGTTAGTCCCGATCATTTCCACGCTCAACCATCTACCTCTATGAAAAGGTATATGAAAAGTATAGTTGAATTGACGCAGAATTTCAAGGGACGTCCTATTTTAGAATATCTTTCATTGTTCTAACCTGATCGGCACTTTTCGGCGTTATACAAATGTAATAATTCTTATTATCGACCGACTTCGTATAGTACATTAAGCCGACCTTTTCCAACATAATTATATCGCGTTGGATAGATCGGAGGCTCTTCCCCGAATTATTGGCGATTTCGTCTAGCTTTCCGACTGAACAGCCATATTTTTCGTTATACAATTTCGCTATTACCATATAAAGGTGAATGTAGTCAGGTTTGAAACCGTCGATCTTCGTATATTCGTATAGATTTAGCGGCGTACCAATTGTATATAACCCACCTTCTTCGCGTGTTGTTGGTATAAATATCGTATGATCGCGTTTAATGGTCGAGATCCATTGTAATAACGATGCTTCGTCTCTTTTTGACATGTTGTACCCCCTTCGCGTCATGATGTCGTTAACATTATATAGAAACGCCGTTAACATGACAAGTCTGCGATATAATAAGCAACTCTATTCCGATTCTTTCCTTTTTCGAATGCGTTTGCCTATAATCTCAGTTAAAAACGCGAATCCAACCGATAGAGCTAAAACAACGCCTAGCGCGCCGATATAAACGTTACCCGTTGCGATTGTAATCGCCTTAGTTATATAAAGCATAGCGAATGTTACTAGTAATACTAATCTCTTTTTATTTCGTTCGCTTAGCTTGTTTCCTCGTTTCTTATCGCCGTTGTTATCGTTCTTTCTATTCCTCATCCTTGCGAATCCCCTTTCTATCGTTTAATTATCGCATATCTACGTTTATCTTAAAGGGAAAAGCGAAAAACCTTGCCGCCTCCCGCTATGGGCACGTCTCCCCTAACATCTAATTAAATTGTATCCTCTTATTTCTCTTTTATCTTTTTTATTTTTTCTCTTATAGATCTTACTCTATATTTTGTTTAAATCCACTTTTCTCGTCTCGCGGTTAGTGGTACTCTTCTATATTTTCCTCTATCCGTGGTTAGTGGTAGTTTTCTTTTTCCCTTAATCTCTTGACCTTTAAGGTTTTCGGTTTTTATCATGGCGCAGCGAAGTTAGGAAAACGGCTGGCAGACAGATTTATCCCCTAGATTTCGAAGTTAAAAAACTAAGAAAGCTAGAGAGATAAGCGACTTTACGGTTAATAACATGGCTTGCTTCGTCAGTGTTCCGTATGTAGACCCCATTCACTCAGCGATTTTCACCGCACGCACCCTTTAACGTAGGCTTGTCCCTGTAATATCGTCCCTACACGACAAGCTGAATGCGCTCCCTAGCACCGTAATGCTAACGATAACCTCCCGAACCTTTTAGACTAAACGCCTAGGTAAGTTCTCACCTTCCCGCAGCATACGAATAGGAATACACTACGGGGCGCTATCCTTGTAAGAGCCTTCGAGGACTCTCCGCACGACCGATAGCAAGCCAATCAGTTTTTAGCGTGGTTTACGGGCAATTCCACGTTCGGAATTACCGCACACCAACGCTTCTAATCAGCTAAAAAAGACAATAAGAAACCAAACCCCTTGCATTATATTTTAAAAAAATTTATAATGGGGGTACTGAATGTACGGAATGTCCGTTATTTAGTTTTTAATTTTAATTTTGAATGTTTTGAGTCCTCTGATTGCCGTCAGGGGACTTTTTTCGTTACCTTTTTTAAACGTACCGTTTTTCTAAAACCTTTAACGGTGAAAACTTTTTATGCGCTTCTCTTACGTCATTACCGAATAAATTAACATACGTTTTTACAATCTCCATACTCGTATGACCTAAGATCGCTTGTAACTCGAATATATTTGCTCCTTGTTGTACAGATAGCTTCGCAAATGTATGTCGGAAAGTATGCGGGCTACATCTAACGCCTTTTATACCCGACATTTCTCCGTACTTTTGTAAACGATTTTGTAATGCTCGTTTAGATAAACGTGAATTATCCACTGTTACAAACAATGCATCCTCTTCTACGTAACCACGAATCGCAATATATTTCTTTAACTGATTCTTCATATTCGATTGAAACGGAACTAATCTCTCCCGATAACTCTTCGCATTACGTACGCATAGTAAATTGTCTTCCCATCGAATATCCGCTAAGGACAGACCTATTAATTCATTAGCCCTTACCCCTGTTTCCAGTAATAACATCATCATTGTGTAATCTCTAACCCCTGTGAACGTTTTTAAGTCAGGTTGTCCAAATAGCTTGTCTAACTGTTCTTTTGTAAATGTTGCAATTACATGCTTACGATCTTTTAAAAGTTGTACTTTTTCAAATGGGTTCTTCGGTATATGTTTGTTCTTATATAGAAAATTAAAGAACGCACGTAAAGCCCTTAGTCGTGTATTAATTGTAACTATGCGCGCTCCCTTATAATTTCGAAGATATAAAATTACATTCTCTTTAATATGCTCTTCTGTTACATGACTTGGTTTTAAAATGCTAGGATTTATACCTTGCTCATTTAATTGATTAAGGAATGTATTTAATTCACTTCGATAAAATTTCATGGTGTATGGTCTAAGGTTACGGATTTCGCAGTCTTTTAAAAATAACAATATCGCATCCTCAAACGTCTCTACATACGATTTTGTTGTCCGACGCAGAATAGCTAGTTCACTATCATCTAATACGTTTTTACGTCTACTCATAAACGCCTATCCTCCTATCGTTGCGGGATAATCAGTGTACACGATTGACGGAGAAGTATTAGAGCATAAATAGAGCGCTTAGGGCATAAAAAAAGCGTCTCCCACCGCAGTAGGAAACGCTTGATATTTCGTAGTATTCTCGCATATTGTCCGCTTACAAACGCAAAAAAAGAGATGATTACTCATCTCTTCTCTTAATCCGTTCATGATACCGATGGTCGGGGTCGAACCGACACTCCCGAAGGAACACGATTTTGAGTCGTGCGCGTCTGCCAATTCCGCCACATCGGCACAAAAGAAAAGGCGGCAACCGGATTTGAACCGGTGATAAAGGTTTTGCAGACCTCTGCCTTACCACTTGGCTATGCCGCCATATTAAATTTTATTGGAGCGGAAGACGGGATTCGAACCCGCGACCCCAACCTTGGCAAGGTTGTATTCTACCACTGAACTACTTCCGCAAAAATGGCTGGGCTAGCTGGATTCGAACCAGCGCATGACGGAGTCAAAGTCCGTTGCCTTACCGCTTGGCTATAGCCCATCGAATTCTTACTTAATTATATGTAAGTATCAATTAAATTATTTGTAATTTTTAAAATAAAAATGGGGCGACTGATGGGAATCGAACCCACGAATGCCGGAGCCACAATCCGGTGCGTTAACCACTTCGCCACAACCGCCATGTTGTGTAAATATATTTGGCAGGGGCAGTAGGAATCGAACCCACACTGGAGGTTTTGGAGACCTCAGTTCTACCTTTAAACTATGCCCCTATGTAAATGGTGGAGGGGGGCAGATTCGAACTGCCGAACCCGAAGGAGCGGATTTACAGTCCGCCGCGTTTAGCCACTTCGCTACCCCTCCGAAACTTACATGGTGCCGGCTAGAGGACTTGAACCCCCAACCTACTGATTACAAGTCAGTTGCTCTACCAATTGAGCTAAGCCGGCGTATTTTATTAAAATAAATGGTGGCTCGGGACGGAATCGAAC
>NZ_JXIS01000190.1:0-4746 GCF_000836715.1 Bacillus sp. L_1B0_5
ATCTGTCCGAACAGGAACCGACACTTGTTGGATCACCTCCTTATCCTCTGGCCCGCTATTATCTGCTTTCATGCGGCTTAATTTGTATTTCACTTTAAAAATTACGCTTGCTTCTTTATCTGTAACCTCATCTACTCTTAATACAGTTGCGTATAGAAAATTGGAATCCCATTGCATACTTACAAAATCTAAACCAACTTGCGGATCAAATGTTTTCGGTATATAGGGATGTAAGCGCTCTGAACGCTTCTTCTTTCCCTCATCCCCTCTTTGCCACGTAAAGTATTCCTTTGCGAATCCCCGCGCAAATTCAATCGCTTCTGGACGCGAGGCAAGGTTTTGTTTTTGTGTGACTTCCTTTGGAGTGGTACTGGCCTTTGCCTGTGTATCTCCCTTTCCTTTTACTACAGTTGTTACGGATACAATGAGCATCCAACAAAACAGGAGCCAAAAGGCCCATTTTCCAATTAAGCGGCCTTTATAGGATGGAATTTTTGTCGCTTTCCTTGCCTTCCCTTGTTTACTTTCAAATGTTTTTGCAAACCACTGTTTCACCTTTTGAACCATATTCATCCCCCTTTCAATTTCGGTAATGGCGTAAAGATCGTTCGTAGCAATCACGAGCGAATGAAGCCATGCCAACTGCGGTTGATTCATCTTTTATTTCGTTTCTTGCATAATTGATAAAATTATTAAGTTTCGTTTGACTACCTGTGATATAAGGAAATCTAGCATGAACCACATACCGGTTGTCTCCATCCCTCCCCACTTCAAAGGACGCTCCATCTGTAGCCCGAAATTCTCTTACAAAATCCAAACTTTCCAATTCGTCCATCATGCACTCTCCTTTTCTCTTAAAACTGTAAGAAACTTTTGTGCTTTTTCTTTGAACATCCACCCTTTGTCTATCCTTGCTTGCTCAAACATGTCATAGCAGCTGATTTCATGTTCAATCTCCAATATTGCTTTTTCTTTTGTATACTCTAGTCCATCACACTCCCATTCCCATTCCTCTGAATTTAAACCAATCTCTATTTCAATGATCTTTCCATTCTCCATAAGGTAAAATTTCCGCATATATAAACTTGTTTGTGCTAAACAAATTTCATATGCTTCCTCACAACCCATTCCTTCATAGATTTCCACTAGAAATTGAGCTTCAACTTCTCCCACATTTCCTCTTTCATAGGTGTTTTTATGTGTAAACATTGTCTATCTCCCCCTCATCTTTTTTACTCCTTATCTATCCAAAGGTGATGATCCGCCAACTTAGATGCCATATTGGCCACTTCTTGCGGAAAAACTTGTATCAAGAAAAGAAGACCCCCTATTAGCAAGCAATTCATGAACATTTTCCATTTTCTTTGGTAAACCGAATAGCCTATAAACACAAGGGTTACGACACTGATAATACCTATCATGATTGGATTTCCTACGGAAGGTAAAATGATAATAGGCATTTTCTATCCTCCTTTATGATCGACCATCTTCCATATCCCCACTACGACCAGGAAGAAAAGCAAGACACCTTCCCATCCTTGCGTATAGTAAATTTCCACCACTTTACTTTTTACCGCTTCCCAGGCTTCTCTTGATCCTGGTACTCTTTCAAATAACCAATCTGAAAAGACAACTAACAGAAAAATACTGGCGCTTATCGATAAAATAAACCGAAACACATTTTTACAGCCTCACTTTCATTTCTGGATTCCGAATATTCCGATAAATATTCCCGAAGGGATCTTGTAAGATATCTTCAAACAATGTAATAAACACTGGAATTTCTGGACTACTGACTCCTTTTAAATAACGAATCAATTCTTTCTCTCTACTTTCACTACCCGCAATAAATACAAGACGCCATTCCAACACTCCATATCCCATACCCATATGCGTCCGATATTCTGTCTTTTTACCTTCTTGCGTCATAAAGTCGTTATAACGGATAATCTTTTTTTCTAATACTTCTTTTGATCCGTAAGAACGCTCCATTTCCATATATACACCAATATTTTTATCAACCGCTTCTTTTAACCCAATCACCGCAACTCCATCCGGTCGTATAACACGACTTTTCCCTTTTGCGTATTGAAACGTTGCTCGCGGTTCATTGATCCATTCCTTGAGTTCCAATCTTTCTTCTCTCTTTGATATTAATGTCATGGCACATTCAATCTTTGCTAACATTAAACTGTGATACACAAAGGATGCCGAACGTTGGGACCAACTATTTTTCCAATGTACACTCCCTCTTAATCCACGAACCATTTCTACCCCCTTTGCCGCAAGTGTATATACATTTTGTGGACGTCCAGATTTACGAACCTGGCTTCGTGAAACAGGTATGGGAAGTAATTCATTTTTCAAATATTTTTCTTGTACTAAGCGATTCAAACGATAATACACTGATTTTTTCTTATGGTTCGGATATACTTTTTCTGTTATATACTCCATATCAACATAGATGTGATTGTGTATATCCATGAGTAAGTTTTGGTCTTCTTCCAATAACAACATACTGCACATAGTCTCTACTCCTTTTCCCACATATCGAAAATGCTTGTTTCTCCTTTCTTATCTTCCTCCATTTCGCCTTTAACCTCAGGTGATTCAATGATTGGTGTGTCTTCTGGAAGCTCTATTTCTTTTGTTTCTTGCTGTTTTACTTCTTGTTTTTCTTGTTTTTCTTCTTTCACTTTTACCGCTGTGTTAGCTTGTTTTCGGAATGGGATAATTTGCGCTTGATGTGTGGGTTCCGCTGACTCTGTTTCTGAAACAGGTTCTTTCACTTCTTCATGAGAAGATAATTTTTCTTCTAATTCATCTAGCCCTGATGTCACAACAGGTTCTTCTTTCGATAAGTCAACTTTTCTATCTTGTAGATATTTACCTTTTCCATATAGAAACTCATCAATTTCCTTATCGATTTCTGATCCTGCCTTCCCATTTTGTTTCTCTAACGACTGAATCTTTGCTCTGGTCCATTCATTTGATGCATGAATTTCTTTTTCGTTTTTATAATTTGCCGCTTTTCCATTTTGTAGATAGCGGTCTAATGGTGGAACACGTATGGTACACCATACATTTTTTGCTTCACCTCTGATATAATCTTGTGTTTGAATCGCTACAACTAAGTTAGGAAGGTTCTGCAAATACTCTGTACGGAATTGCTTTTGCATAATGCCCTCTAACGTTTTTGCGGAATTATGACCTTGCCTGCATACAAAGTAATTTCCGCCCGCTTCTGTTAACATGTCTGTTAGTTCTCTGTCTAACTGTCCCGAAACTTGCTGGGTAATCACCCATAATCCAAATCCATGCTTTCGATCCTTCGCAATAATTTTAGGAAGAACAGGTACTGGCACGTCATGAGCTTCATCGATTACACCTAAGTGTAGTTTGGAACCATGCGGCCGCTGTTGGGCAATACGGTGATATTGGTTACAAATGTAACCGACTGTAAGCAAAGTATCTTCTTTTCCCATTCCCGCTAAATCGTAAAAGATAAGGTGTCCTTCATCCATCCACTTTCGAATTTCTAAGGAAAAACCTGTTTGACCGTACATACGCTTTAAATACAACGTATTACGAAAGATATCTAATCGGTTTAAAATCGCTTGTGTGCTGTCTTCTAACGCGCTTCCCACTTCATATTTCCAAAAGTGAGAGTAATATTTTTGTTCTGGCCCTTGTAAATTGGCGATTACATTTGCTCGAAACAGTTCATCACTAATAAAGAGTGGGATACTTAAAATCGTATGAATTTGACTCTTATCACAAAGCAACGTACCAATAATGGCCCTTAGTAATCGTTCTGTTTGTTGTGCTTGCCCTTGAATCATTAACTTAATCATTTCCATAATGGATTCAACCACTGTTTGGATATCTTCATTTGGAAAACGATGAAATAAGTTCAAAGCTGGTGGATGATCTGTATTTCGAAAACGGATAAAGTGAACCTTACTCCAATCCACTTCTTTCCCATCCTTTTCCGCTTTCAAGAGTCGATTCATTGCTACATATGCCAAATCTTCTGTCGGATCAAATAGAGATAATCCACCCGCTTCATTCGGGTTTTCTAGCCATTTATCAATAACACTTTGCATCAACCTCATGGCAATGGTACTTTTACCAGATCCCACTTTCCCCGTAATGTAGCCATGATTCTTGAAAAAGTCTTCTCGGATTTTTACTAATCGATCTTTGATATAGGGATGCATCACATGGCCAATTGAAATGCCTTCGGCCAATAAATCATTCGGTATCATGTTTTCCCCTTTATCTAGATACAAGATGTTTCGCTCTGTCTTGCTGTTTTTATCCCCTGTTACGTTGGGAAGATGGAACAAGTTTAATAGCTCTGATCCCGTCCAGATCATTTTTCCGTATACGGGATGTGGTACAGCTGGCATACTGCGTCTAAGCCTTCTGTATCTCAGCTCATTCACATCGGCCATAATACTTGCCACCATATGCCCTAAGTTCTTAATAACAGGTACACCAGGATAATAGTCACTTGCGAATGAAACAGATACTTGAAACGCCACTTCATTTTTGGCAAACCGTTTATTTAATGCGCGGATTTCTTCTTTTTCAAAGGCGTCTAGCCCATTCTTTTTCTTCTTCCGAATGGCCTTTTCTGCTTTTCGAATCCCTTTTGTCAGCTGATACCCGTTATCTGGTGTAAAAGCAATATCAATCCATGTCTTTTCTTCCATCGCACTTCCTAACATCGGTAATACATCA
>NZ_JXIS01000191.1:0-669 GCF_000836715.1 Bacillus sp. L_1B0_5
TTATTCGTACCACTAGCAGCTTGTGTAGCAAGATCACGCATACGAAGTAAGATGTTAGAAATTGAGCCTAAAGCAGCGTCACCAGTACGTAGAGCAGACATAGCGTCTTGCGTGTTACGAGCTCCGACGTTTAATCCGCCTTCTTTCGCACGCATACGAGTAGCGATAGCTAATCCAGCCGCATCGTCAGCCGCACTGTTAATAGATTTACCGCTAGATAAACGATTCATCGCAGTATTCATTTTGTCTTGGTTTTGTCGCATGTACTCTTGCGTACGCATACTGTTAATATTTGTATTAATTCTCATATAAAGAACCTCCATTTTTTTATCTTGAATTTTTAGTTATATATAAATCTCTTTGATTACAAAGAGATTTATATAATCAAATGGCTTATTGTAATAATTTAGAAACCATTTGTGGTGTTTGGTTAGCTTGAGAAAGCATGCTGATACCAGCTTCGTTCAAGATTTTGAACTTAGTCATTTCAGACATTTCTTTTGCCATGTCAGCGTCTTCGATTTGAGAAGCAGCAGAAGCCATGTTAGTAGCTTGGCTAGTTACGTTGTTTAAGTTATGGTCTAAGCGGTTTAATTGAGAACCGAAAGTTGCTCGGGCGTCAGCGACAGCTTGAATAGCAGTATCAATTTTACCCATTTCAGTTGTTGC
>NZ_JXIS01000192.1:0-7808 GCF_000836715.1 Bacillus sp. L_1B0_5
GTGTAACATGTTAGATTCTTTGCTAACAAAAAAACGTGTATATGAGAAAATACTCTGAAAAAAGAATGAGGCGAAAGAAGATGACAAATGTTTTTTTTATGGAGCTCAACGATCTTAATTATGAACTCGAACGAAGTGCGGAAATACTGAGGGTATTGGCACACCCTGTCCGTTTACAAATTGAACATCAATTATTAGGGAAAAAGGCTTTAAATGTTACCGAATTACAACAGATTTTAAAATTACCGCAATCTACGGTTTCACAACATCTTCATAAAATGAGAAATCATAAAGTGTTATCACATGAACGCAAAGGAACAGAAGTATTTTATCGAGTGGACGATAAACAAGTGAAACAAACGGTTCACATACTGATGGGATAAACAGATAACTTTTTGTACCTGCCTAGTCATGTACAGATACAAAAATAGAAAGAGGAGGGAATTCTTTTATGGGTGTAAATTCATATTACACGTATATCACAATAAAAGAAATCATTTTTATTCATGCCTATGTGACAGGGGAAGAAATTCCCTCTTCACAAGCATTACAGATTCTAGGACAATTTGATTCTGAAGAAATATCAGGCACAATTAGAGAAACACGTCGGTATCGTATACGGAAAAATGGGGAAGAATTGTTTCAATACTATAGACAGAAACACCCGAAATTATTTGAGAAACAAAGATTATACACGTGTGAAGAGTTGAAACACCGAGCGGTGTATTACTGTTCGTCTCATTTGACGATTCACATGTAATTCAGGATGTACAGGAGAATGTTCGAGTAGGTAGAACATTCTAGTGATTGTATATTATATCCAATTCATTAGCCGAGGGGGATGAAAAAACGAACGCCCAGGTTCCCCTCTAACGAAAGATAAGGAGATTCTGAATACGTTTGAGTCTCAAAAGGCAAAGAGCGACGATACAAGGAGATAAGAGGGTGAAAAAGATGAGCAGTAATATTTCAGGTAGAAAGGAATATAAATAAGTGAGGATAGGTGCATATACAAGTAAATATATAAAATTTCACGTACCAGATTATTTATAAAAACAATATACATCAACAAAGGTAACAAGGGTTGCTTCTTCTCTCCTTCCTCCGCTACAATAGATATATACTCTCTTTGTCCATTCCCCCGAAAAAGGGGAATAACAAAAAAGACAGAATATGAAATAAGAAAGGTGACTCACTCTATGAATCAACCTTTAGTAAATTTACGAGTCGATTTTGCTTTCAAGCAATTATTTGGTGTACAAGGACAAGAGGAATTACTGATTTCTTTTTTAAATGCAATCTTGCATGAATCCTTATCTACACCAATTGTATCCTTAAAAATTGAAGACCCACATTTGCATAAAGAATATGAAGAAGATAAATTATCCATACTAGATATACTTGCTACACTTGATGACGGAACAAAAGTCAACATTGAAATCCAATTAAGAAATACACAAGAGATAGTAAAGCGTTCCCTTTACTATTGGAGTAAACTCTATACATCTCAACTTGAAAAAGGAATGTCTTATCGGTCGCTCCGAAAAACGATTGCAATTAACTTATTAGATTTCCATCTCTTTCCTGATTATGAAGATATGCATACAACTGGACAGTTTTGGAGTGAACAGCAGAAACAAGTTTTACTCGATGATTTGGAAATCCATTTTATTGAGATTCCCAAATTGCTTCAGCAATGGAGAGAAGAAAAAATTAATCCGTGGGAAAATGAATTTGCTCGTTGGTTACTGTTGTTACCAGCCCATGAAGATGAGCATTTAACCCACACTTTGGAGGACATCGCCATGAAACAAGACCCGATGTTACAAAAAGCGATTCATAAATGGGAGAACATGAGTCAGAGCAGTTCTTTCCGCCTAGCGTATGAAGCCAGAGAAAAAGTTTTATTTGATGAGCAAGCCAAATTAGCGCATGCTCGTGAGGTTGGAAAAGAAGAAGGCATTCAAGAAGGTAAATTAGCCGAAAGAGAACAGTTAATCCGAGGCATGCATAAAAATGGTATGAATATAGAAGATATTGCGAAGTTTACCAATATGGATATTAAGAATATACGCCATATTTTAGGACAATAAAAGGTAGACATCTCCTTTATCAGAGATGTCTACCTTTTATTGTCTGAATATTCACAAAATTAATGCATATCCCCACTCTCCAGATCCAGTTGGATGTTACTATTCCAAACCATACTGGAGGGATCGTTAGCGATGCAATGTATAGTGATCCATTACTTTTATTAAAATGTCCGCGATTAACTTACCACTTTCAAAAATAATTTGATTCTTCGTATATACGTCTATATATTGTCCTAGCCCTTCACTTAACATAATTTCCAGTTCATTATTATCTAATATTTTACCAGTTAAAATGGTAGGACGTTTACTAAACGCTCGATACAAACTTAAAGTTTTAGCCAAAGATGCCACTAAGGGCCTCAACATTTCGTCATAGTATGGAAGCATATCCGCAGCTATTTTCTCATTTAAAACAAAATCTATTCCGTTATCTTTTAAATCAAATCGATATAAGAAAATCATTTTTACCGCACCTTCTTTTACTATCCTGATGCATAGATTCGTAATAGTATCTTTTTTTATTATATAGCAACATTGGTTTATTTTTCAATTTTTCTTTATTTTAATTTAGCGGGATATTTCCAGTCTCGTTTATCTTTTGTATCAGAAGCTGATTTTTGTTTCTTTTGGCTAGTATTTTGTTTTTGTCTATTTTGTTGTTCTATTTTTTCAATTTTGGTTTGCATTCTTTCCATCTGTTCTTTCACTTCTTTTAACTCAAGCTTAATCTCCATCAACAATCTTAAAATTGCATCACCTTTGTTCATGCTAACCACCTTCTTTCTTACAAGAAAAAAGTTTTCTCAACTTCAAATACATTTAATTTTCTGTTAATAATGTTAAAATATAGAAGAAACATTCAGTAGGTTTTATTCTATCTACTTTTTCTTTGCGAACAGACTATGCCAATAGAACTGTTCTTTTTTTAGTATTGGAGGAATGCATATGGAGCCAAATATAAGTAATACCAATCAAATGAAAACAACTAGTCATTCATTAAATTTAAAGCAAATAATAGGAATTATAGTTGGGTTCTTCATCTTAGTAATTAGTCTTTCCTTTTTTAATGAGAAACAAGACTTTTATTTTTATCCTTGGTACTATGAATACCTCGTCTATTTTTTAATATTTTTTCTCATTATTTTAACATATAAACCGGCTCGCTTGTATTTGTTTCAACTCTTATCTTCTATAAAATTTAATAAACCTAAAGACTATGTATTTATTATCTTATCGTGGATTTTTTTAATGAGCTACTTAGCTGTTCTAAATATTATAACTCAACAACTTAATATGCCCCCTGATCCACCTAAAATGATCTATAACCCAAGTGAAATACAGTTATTTATATATGGAATTGGCCTTGTCCTTTTAGCACCTATTTGGGAGGAATTTTTATTTAGAGGAATTCTGTTTTCTAGATTAAAAAACTATATACCTATATGGGCTTGCTTTATTATAAGTTCTCTCGTCTTTACATGTATACATCCTATTTCTTTCGGTAATTCATTATACATCTTTGTATTTGGTTTACTAGTAGCATATTCCTATTATAAAACCAACAATATGTTGGTTCCTATTTCTATACATCTATTAAATAATTTATTTTCCCTTTCAATAGCAATGCAATAAGAGTGTCTTTAAAAGACACTCTCTTTCTTTAAGCTCTCTCATATTCAATAGTTGTTTCCGTACGCGTTGTTTCAAAAGAATCAATTTTTTTCCCAATGGCATTATACACATCAAAATGCATATAATATTGTCTTTTTACTCTATACTCTTTAAAATTCCTACTTTCTGAATATGTTTTACCACCACCAAAATTAATTCCGTACACTGTAAAACCAGTATTAGTAGCCCAACCACTAGTTCGAGTAACTGTTCCTAAGTACTCATGACTAAGAATATTAGAATATTTAATATAGCCTTTATACTGATTACATGTAGCACATAGTGGCTTAACGGATTCTGTACCATTTGTCGGATTTATCTCTGCTGCATACGTACGATCTGCAAAAAAACTTCCACCTGCTAAAATGCCCCCTACCAATAACGCTGGGATTACTTTCTTTTTTAAAAACTTCAAATTCCCCACTCCATTCTTATTATATTTATGCTTTTTCCAATATATTCAAGCACAACTTAATGATACCTCTGAATATAGGGGTACAGCCGAGATACATGTAAAAATAGGTCATAGACTTACTTTTATTTCCAAACACAATCAAATCGGGGTTTTCTCTATGGTTTTTGAACTTATTATCATACACCCTAATCATACAATTGAAACGAAGTATTTTCGGTAGCTAACTAATGGATGATTAGGGTTAACCCATAATAGACAAAGACAGGTTCTTTATTGTAAATAAACGTAACGAAACTTAGTTATAAGTTCAATAGATTTTAATTACAGAATATTACATATATTATTGATAAACACTAACAATATATGTAATATTTTATTAGTTTAGTATATATTTAAATTGTACCAAATAATAACAATTAGGAGGGTTAAGTTGTGAAAAAGAAGAGAATATTTCCAGTATTACTTTCTTTAGGTTTAGCATTTGGTGTCGGGGTTACTACATTAGCACTTCCTAGTACAAATGCTAGTGCGGAGGTAATGGAAGATCAGCCGACAATAACTTTACGGGATGGAAACCGTAGTGTCGTAAATAAAGATTTTTATATTTCCCCGGGATATGGTCATGTTAAAATGTATCTTTATAATAAAGGGAAATCTACTGTAACGATTTATCTTAATCATAGTAGTGGTAAAAATTATATAAATAAAGTGGAACTTGCTCCTGGTCAGAGATATGACTGGAAAAGCAATGACTTTTATCCACAAGGAGTTCGGGCTGGCAATTATATGTTACAACTTACTAGTGGTGATGAACCTACAATTGTTGATTTTGCTTATAAAACATCTGATAATCCATGGTAATAAAAAAGAGGACGGGTTCTCCGTCTTCTTTTTTTGTGCATTTTTTTAGCAATGACAGAAAAAATACCCCTTAACAAACGAAGCTGCAAAAAGATGAGCGGTAATCGAGTTCATTTTAATACTAATTGACTGACTGCGCAAAGTGAGAAAATCAGCTTTTTGTTTTCCAAAAAATACTTTAACGTGAGTTTTATGTCACTCGGTTAGCGGAATCTACAGTTGGAAATAAAAGTAAGCCTATGACCTATTTTTACACATATCTCGGCTGTACCCCAATATAAGTAAAATAAATACTATTCTGTAAATTTAAACTATATATAAATCGACATATTATTTATTCATCTATATCTACGAATTCTAAAAAAGTTCGAAAAGGTACACCTTTTGAAGTATATTGAAACCTACTCGATTTAGTGCTTCAGAAGGTTTAAAATTATATTTTCGAAGTACTAAATAATTAAATATACCTTTTGAAGTATTTTTGATATAATTTCATTAGAAACACTTTGAAAGGATGTCTATTTATTTTGAATACAAGAAAATTCGGATATATAAGGGTTAGTAGTAAAGATCAAAATGAAGATCGGCAGCTCGACGCAATGAAACAACTCATCACTGACGAACGAGATATTTTTATCGACAAACAAAGTGGAAGAGATTTTAATCGTGATCAATATCAACTCGTAAAACGTATGTTAAGAAAAGATGATATTTTATATATTCATTCCCTAGATCGTTTCGGTAGAAATAAAGAAGCTATCCTTGAGGAGTGGAAAGATATTACCCAAAATATTCAAGCTCATATTGTTGTATTAGATATGCCACTTTTAGATACAACTCAATATAAAGATAGTTTAGGAAATCTAATTACTGATTTGGTACTCCAAATCTTGTCCTGGCTTGCTGAAGAAGAAAGAACAAAAATAAAGACTCGTCAACGCGAGGGTATTGATGCTGCAAAGAAAAAAGGTAAGCATTTGGGTAGACCCAAAACTAAAATAACTCAGGAATTTATCGATGTATATAACGATTGGAAACAAGGAGAGATTTCAGCACTATGCGCCATGAAAAAGTGTAATATGACAAGTCCTACATTTTACAGAGTAGTCAAAAGGTATGAGGATAAGGAGTGAAAAATATAACATGACTTCAAAAGAGCTCCAACATACAATAGAAGGCTTCTCTTCTTATTTATCAAACAAAGGAAGAAAACCTTCTACAATCAAACGATATATCTATGATGTGGAAAGTTTCATTCAATGGCTGCATCAATCAAAAAGGTTTACTAATGATACTATTTGGGAATCACTACACAAAAAAGATTTCGAATCATTTTTTTACCATTTAAAAGCCGATCGTCAATACTCCGATAAAACTGTACATCGTATATATATTGTTTTAAATAGGATGTACGAATACTTAGATTTACCAAGCCCAATTGAAGGGACTACTCATATAGATCCACCTAATCGAGCATTACGTAAGGAGGATTTCATTTCTTTCCAGGAAGAGATACGCTTAAAAGAAGTTATTTCTTCACTAGAAGGTCTTACAGAAAAACAGCGATCAGCACGCCCAATGATCTTAGGGCGGAATGTTTCTATCGTTACATTACTCCTGGATTATGGATTATCTTTAAAAGAGCTTGTTTCTCTGCGAATGATACACATACATTTCGAAAATAATACTTTATCCATTCCTGAAGACTCAAAAGTAAATAGAATTATTCATTTGAAGGAGGAAGATAAATTATACCTATACAATTATTATAAAACTATCCCTGAACCTGTACGTTCTAAATATCACAGCAATGATCCACTATTTGTTGCTTTTGATTTTACCCGGGGGACATATCACTGGAGCTATGAGGATGATGCACCAAAATTTTTAACAGAAATCTCAATACAAAAAATGATTCGTTTAGAAGTAAAACGTGCTAATCTCCGAAAGGGAATTTCTGCTCAACACTTTCGAAATACCTATATTTTAAGATGTATTCAAGAGAACAATGTCTCTAAACAAATCATGCAGCACATAGGATTCAAATCTTACTTATCATTAAATAGATATTATGATTATTATAACGCTATAAGCATCCTATAAAAAATAAAAACTCAAACTAAATTATTAATATATAATTTTTACATAACTATGGGATTTTAATGGATTAAATGAAAACAGAGATTTGATAATGAGAAAAAAATGAAGAATCATATTATATCTAGATTCATTTCTGTACCCTGTTATACAATTATTTTATTAATAATTAGGTACGTGAAATTATTATACGGTTTAGAAACACATATAGTACATTTCTTTCATTATCCTTCTAATTAAATTTAAAAACCTAAAACTATACATGAAATATTTTACTTTACCTGTTAAGCTATAATGGTAAGATAGTGCATTTTGTATAAGCATATTTTTAAGGAAGGTAGGTACATATTTTTGGATAACAATAATACAGGAAACTCCACAATGATTATTTATATATGTCTTGGCATGAGCCTAGGGTCGGCTTTTGGATTGCTTATTAATAATCTTGCTTTAGGGATAATACTTGGTATGGCTATTGGTTTTGGTGTTTTTAAATTACGTCAAAAAAAATAAATTAATTAAAATATGTAACATAAAACATTTGATTTCTATAAAAAGATAACTTAAATACATAATAAAAGAGCTTACTTTCAACTAGGTTATTCAATCAAAAATAGTGTATATGTAGAAGGATTTTTATTTATGTAGAGGGTGTTGCAAAACTAAAATAA
>NZ_JXIS01000193.1:0-334 GCF_000836715.1 Bacillus sp. L_1B0_5
ATGATACGGTATCCACCAATTAGAATCGCTCATAGCCACAAACTCTTGTGCAATACTGTTATAGAGGATTTGACAGATACTAATACCCTCAAAATCATCTTGTGTGACAACAAAATCAGACTGTCTTAATTTGTGCCCATTTTTATCTGTTGTACCAATTTCAAATTCTTCACTTTTCAACAATTGGACTGTTTTCATCACATTAAGTTCCCCCTTTATTTCTCTTGTGAACATGCTAAAATATTTTTGAAGGCATCTTATTTCTTGTGCCCTTCACCAATACGATCACTCATCACACTTCCCCTTTCTGTTGCTTTATAGCAATGGAAAGGGC
>NZ_JXIS01000194.1:0-1987 GCF_000836715.1 Bacillus sp. L_1B0_5
ATGATACGGTATCCACCAATTAGAATCACTCATGGCCACAAACTCTTTTGCAATACTGTTGTATAGGATTTGACAAATACTAATACCCTCAAAATCATCTTGTGTAACAACAAAATCAGACTGTCTTAATTTGTGCCCGTTTTTATCTGTTGTACCAATTTCAAATTCTTCACTTTTCAACAATTGGACTGTTTTTATCACATTAAATTCCCCCTTTATTTCTTACATGAACATGCTAAAATATTTTTGAAGGCATCTTATTTCTTGTGCCCTTCACCAATACGATCACTCATCACACTTCCCCTTTCTGTTGCTTTATAGCAATGGAAAGGGCTAATTTTTTGGGAAAGCGGCTTTTGCTTTCTTCCATAGCATTTTGAAGCAATTTTAACTTTGTTTCTTTGCAAAGAACTCTCCATACAGATACACCGATTTTCATTTTTTATTTCCCCTTTTCTTTCTTTATTCAATTCTTCTCAAAGCTCTACTTAGCTTTTATATGCCCTAAAATTACTCTGACATGATATATTAACTGCTCACGATCCATCTTCGTATAACCTTTTATCTTATTGTGCTGACAAACGGATTTAAGATCTCTTAATGTCCATTCTTCAACTGGTGGGATATCAATAACAATAGGTTTTGTATTCATTCTTTTCCCCTCCAAAATAACAATTTTATTTAGTTTTTTAATACCTTTGGATTTTCATAGCCATTACCAATCACTTTGATTTAGTGCTATAATTCGAGTGATTGGTAGTTACATTCACTGATCAACCTCATGTAATTTTAATACAAGTTCTCAAGATTCAGCCCCTAGCCGCGCACCGCTAGGGGCTGAGCTCTTTTAAATAAAGATTTTCTTATTTACCGTGGATGTATTCAAATAATTGAACATATTCTTGTAGTTTCTGATCAGATAATTCATGCCATATTATTGATTCGTGTAATCTAAATTCTGATGAACTAACTTTACAAAAAAATTCTAATTCCATTCTTTTAGACTTCATTACCTAAACCTCCATTTTTACAAAATAAAGATTTTATTAAATTTTTTCTAACTCATATTCCGCATACCATGTAGCTGGATGTTCTACAATGTTGTACTGCACTTCCCAACCTATATTGCTCGCATACCACCAATGATCAATTGTAACTACTTCACCGGTTGCTTTAATCCGAACCGTTTCACCATTTTCAAAAAGATGTTTGGTTACATTCATCCTTTAGGACCCCTTTCAAATAAAGATTTTACACAATTCTTACATTTACCTAATTTGCTAAACTTATAGCAATCAACGCACTAATTAAGATCAAACCAATAAATTGCATGGTATTCTTTAATGATTGAATCAATTTTCTCTCTCCTTTCTAGAGGGATGATTTTAAAAATAGGTGTTCTTCCATATGGCTCCCTTCTAAAATCCAAATAGGATACCCAAAAATAAGTAAGTGAAAAGCATCATAAAAATGGAGGTTGCAAAGAAACCATAAAACCAAATCTGATCGGAAATATTTTCTTCAATACCATAATAACGATTTAAATTTTTGTAATTTTCTGAAATGTATTGGTAAAATTTTTTGAGGAATTTAAATTTAAGGTGAGGTTGTGTTAAAATAAGCTCACCAGACGTAATTTTATTAAGGATTTGTTTCATAGCCATTCTTCCTTTCTTAAATTATGATTCTGTATTAGAGAAAGATGTTTTTTGAGCTGGCAGGCTAGGGAACATCTTTCTTTTAAAATATTAGTTTTTTCGTTCTCCAAACCAATTTATCATTGCTTCAGAAGTAATAATCCATTCTTTTCTCTTTCCATTCGGCTTAATAAAGCATTTGATTAATCCCTGTTGAATCATAACTTCTCTTTCTTGATCCGCTTTTTTAGAAATTCCCTCTTGTAACTTGTTCCTTAAAGTTGAATCTGGTATCTTCCAATAGAATGCGGCTTCACTAGGTGTCATGTAGTTATCAATTGCTTTCATAA
>NZ_JXIS01000195.1:0-295 GCF_000836715.1 Bacillus sp. L_1B0_5
ATGTCGGAGGGGTAGCGAAGTGGCTAAACGCGGCGGACTGTAAATCCGCTCCTTCGGGTTCGGCAGTTCGAATCTGCCCCCCTCCACCATTCTTAATTAATGGGCTATAGCCAAGCGGTAAGGCAACGGACTTTGACTCCGTCATGCGCTGGTTCGAATCCAGCTAGCCCAGCCATTAAGAGCCATTAGCTCAGTTGGTAGAGCATCTGACTTTTAATCAGAGGGTCGAAGGTTCGAATCCTTCATGGCTCACCATTTTTAATAAAACATGCGGGTGTGGCGGAATTGGCAGACG
>NZ_JXIS01000196.1:0-329 GCF_000836715.1 Bacillus sp. L_1B0_5
TCATGGTCTATTGAATCTTTAGCGGTTTTATTTAATAACAATTACGGATTATCAATTATATTCCTAACCATAATTGTTAAATTAATAATAATGCCTCTAATGGTAAAACAGTACCTCAGCCAATCCCTAAGAAAAGATAAGATGAAAATTCTAGAACCTCAAATAAAAGCCGTTAAACAAAAATACACTAAAGATATGATACAAGATAATCCATCTCTAGCTAAAGAAAGAGATACAGAGATATTAAAACTATATAAAGAGCATAATTTAAATCCTTTTTCATTAGGATGCTTACCTCTTTTAATACAACTCCCTATATTAATTGGTGT
>NZ_JXIS01000197.1:0-479 GCF_000836715.1 Bacillus sp. L_1B0_5
CGAAGGTTCGAATCCTTCATGGCTCACTTTTGTTTTTTCCGCGCGGTCGTGGCGGAACGGCAGACGCGCTAGGTTGAGGGCCTAGTGGGGGAAACCCCGTGGAGGTTCAAGTCCTCTCGGCCGCATCAAAAAAATCTTAAAAAAGTACTTGCATTTGAAAATGTAGTATGATAAGATAATTGAGTCGCCAAAATACAACGACGAAAAAACATCATGAATAAGCGCCCGTAGCTCAATTGGATAGAGCGTTTGACTACGGATCAAGAGGTTAGGGGTTCGACTCCTCTCGGGCGCGCTTATTACGGGAAGTGGCTCAGCTTGGTAGAGCACCTGGTTTGGGACCAGGGGGTCGCAGGTTCAAATCCTGTCTTCCCGACCACGCGGGTGTAGTTTAGTGGTAAAACAAGAGCCTTCCAAGCTCTGGTCGAGAGTTCGATTCTCTTCACCCGCTTTTAGTTCTTTGAAAACTGAACGAAACA
>NZ_JXIS01000198.1:0-7091 GCF_000836715.1 Bacillus sp. L_1B0_5
TTTTGCGTTTGTCCATTATTTGCACCAAAACCAAATATAATAATAAAGAATGTTCCCAGCCATTTACCAAAATAACTCGTTAGAATCTGGGGGAAATTTTTATTAGGATTTTTTTGCATTACCAATATTATAGCTATTCCGATTACCGAAGTTATCATCCATCCAAAAATAATAGCAATCCAACCATCTGTACCTGGGTGTTTTTGCCCATCCCCCTGAAAAGGGGGAATAGCAAAAAAACAGTGACAAAACCCTTATAAATAAAGGATTTCAATTTCTTTTTAAAATAAATATGTCAAAACATATACAGTTTAATTGACATGTTTCAAATATTATTAAGTTGTATTTTTGAAATAAAAAATACAAGGTTTTTAGCTATGTCATAAAGTGTACTTTTTGACACTGGGTATAATGTCTACATAGCATAAGCTTATTCCCCCTTTTCGGGGGGATGGGCAAAAACACCCTACCTGCAATATTGGCAAGTGGGCTTGGCATAATTAACATACCTGATGCAAGTTGTAGCGAATGAATAAAAACAATATATTCAAATGAAGTTAAGTATTGAAAGTTATGTTTCCTCATAGAAACTACCTCCTTTTAATTCCCTTTCTGTTTTCTTGTTTGCTTTGGTTGTCCTGTACTAGATCGATCAGTTATCAGATGATTAGGAAATCTTACAAAAGAATCTTTTTCTAATGTGATTTCCATAATAAAAGCTTCCAATAAAGGTGAGAAGGGGACTTTAATTCTTGATGTTGCAATAGAAATGTATAGATCTAAAGGAATAATTTCAAAGTGAAATGAAACCATTGTAATATATATTGCGGGTAAAAAAATAGCAATAATAAATCCTAAAAATCTTAATAGGCGGAAAAACGATGCAATTAACCAATGGACATTGTAATCATCAGAGGTCTGAAAAAACCAACTAAATTCATTGGAACAATCATTACGCTAGGGGATCTATCAACTAAAACTGCCACTTTACCATCAAGGATTTGATTAGAAATAGCATCTGGACGCTCACTTATATAAGACTGTGGAAAGGGAGTCCAAATCACCAATAATCAATACTGTATCCGTTTTGATTTTACAAATTCTTGTCTTGACTTCATGTACTACATCTTCGTTTGCCACATCACCTAAGTAAAGTAAATATACTAAAGTAGTGGCCCGCTCTCCAATCTTCAATTTTTTTATTTTCAACTCTGCAGAAGGAATATACCTTCGAATGAGGCCTATGTTTTTAGTGGCATTCTCAATAAACCCATCATGTGAGCCTTTAATAGTAACTTCAGAAATAGGTTCCTGAATCGCTCTTTCTGCCCATCCTTTTGTGTTGATAAGAAGGGACCTCTGTTCTCCTTCCATAAACAATACACATTGCCCCGCGAGCAATCCCTCTTTAATTTCATTCCATGTATATACTATTTTGGTATGAGTAGTAATAATATTAGAATTAAATACTTGCATGTCTTCATTAACTTCTTGTAATAATGGGGTAACGACACTCCCTTTTAGTGCAACACCATCTGTAAGGCCCTCAAGATAATATAGTAATACATTCGTTTTTGTTTTCAATTGCAAAGAATGTTCTATTAAATCTGCACAAATATCAAATTTTTTTACTAATGTACATTTTAGTTCTTGTAAGTTATTTGTTTGGATGGTTTCAATATTTTCATTCATTATTCTCTCAAGTTTATTCATATCTAAAGACATGCGCCTCCCACCTTTATATATAAGATTTTTTTATTATTTTTCTATAATCAAATTCTATGCATTGATTTTAATTAGTTAAAAAAAATAATAACAAGTGGGCAACTGCATTTCTAAATGTATTACTTTTCGGAAATCCTTCCCTTTAATCTAAATGGGCATAAATTTTTGCCCCATAGCATATCTTTAAAACTGTTCCTGTTAATCTTCTTTTCAAGGCATTCTAAATATTATCATTTTTGAATTTAAGATTTCTTAGACTGTATACACACTTTTTCTTTATTACACCAATTTATTATTTTTATCTTAAATTTGTGGAACGAGCGTGAAAAGGCTTCTAAGTGAGTTCTATTTAGTTCCATTTCTATTCTTTATTGTTTAAATGTATTTATAATTTAAAAAAGGGGTGTGTGATTATGTTACAACATTCATTTTTGGATCTTAGAAAGTATGAATATCTTCAAATTTACTCTTCTGGAAAGCTAGAAGGACAAGGAATGTATGTTGGTTTAGTTGAAGATAACAATCAGACATTTTTATGTTGGCGCAATGAAAAAGGGAATAAAATTTATACCAATATTAATTTTATTAGCCTAGAAAAATTATCAACCGACGATAATTGTGGTCATCACAATTACCCAAATTGTAATTGTGATCCGAACTATAATGATTGAAATATGAAAAATTATATCTATTAACATAGCTTTTGTAAATAGATAAGGTGAGGGACATACAATGTGGCGAAACCAACAACAAAATTTAAATTTTGCTGCGCCGCTTGACTTGATACAATCTTTAGTCATCACTTCTGATCCTCAATATCCTTGGACAGATTGTCAGGACAATAGCTCATGTCAAAACTGCAATACCCCTGCCCAGGTCGTCCAGAAAATCAATTTGCGAAAAAAAGACGTTTCGAAGCATTGATACGTGAACAATATAATAATATAAATTTGTATACGGATACTGTACCAAATACATCTGTGCTGATAAATGGAGATATGACTTCCTTTGGACATGATGATTTGTTTAATCCTGAATGGAGTAAGATAAAAGATTTTTTTAGAACATTAAGAAGATCCTATTATTATCGATTAGGCAACCATAATATTGAAAATAATTTTGATGACTTCGTAAATAACGGGTGTTTTAAGAGTTCTCTTGTGAATTTAATTTATCATGTTCAAGGGCGTGGTATACCATCATCTCAATTTGACTATAGAACAGAATCAGGGGGATATTATTTAGGTTTTGCTGTTACATGAAACCTAGAAAGTTTGCGTATACAGTAAATTTCGGATCAATATACTCTATACAATTGCAAAGTTTCCCCACAATGAATAAGCAAACTGGCCCGACTATTACTAGTCTTACTGAGTATCATATATTTTAAAATCTGAATTGGTTCGAAAATCAATTAGAAACAGCTAGAAGAAACGGGAAAATCATTGTTTTAAATGTTAACAGACCAGATGTTTGGGCTGGAGGACCTAATACAAGATTCGAAAAATCACTACAACAATACAGCGTTGCAGAAATTTTTTGTGGTCATTATCATACAAGGTATAGTGATTTTCCTAACTGGTATAGTGATTATTTTGGTAGTATACCTATCTTTTTATCCGGTGGTGCATCTCAGAGCACATATTTAATTTTAGAACAGTTTTCAGTTAGATTAGATATTTATAATGTAACCTGTAATGATTCGAAAAATAAAAGACTAGCACGTACGATCAGACTCCCTATATCATAACTGATTAAAATATTTCTATACATGAGACATTCTTTAGGTAATATTCTAAAAAAATAAATATTTTTCTTAAAGCGAATTTAGTGTATTGTGAAATATTATTTTTAATGGATCAATGATCTGAAAATTAGAGAGGAGAATAGCTGATGAATAATCGTTCATTTTTGAATTTGAAAAGAGGGGACTGTATTTATGTATATTCTGGAGGGACTTTAGAAGCACAGGGTAGATACCTTCATGTTGTTGAAGATAAAAATGAATTATTTTTATGCTGGAGAAAGCATAATGGAAATGAAGTATATACAAATTTGAATGGAATTAGTGTAGAAACAATAAATGAAAATACAGCGTATCTACAAAATACACGTGCTACTTGTGAACGAGGATATAACAATAATTATGACGATAATTCAAATAGTTCGCATGAGCATGGATATAATAATAATTATGGCCATAATTCAAGTAGTTCGCATGAGCATGGATATAACAATAATTATGATACAGGTTGTACGTGTGGACGTAGCCACAATAACAATCAGCTTAAATAAAAATAAGCATATTTCAAAGATTAATTTGCTGAAAAAGAGAGCCTTATGATAGCTATTATTGATAAAAATGGAGAAGAGCACGGAATCATATATATTTTTTTCTTTTCTTTTTCCTTGAACGGCATTCCAACGTGAGGAATGCTGTTTTGTTACCTTTAACTTCACATATATATAAATTTTAAGAGTTATCCAGGTTTAAGTATCACTATTTTACTTTTAAATCTTGTACCACTCCATAGAAATCAAAGAATACTTTCATAGGATTAGTTTTAAAAATTCATAAAACCCCAACGTTAAATCTACATGATTATCTTCAAAAATAGGAGATTATTTTATTCATGATTTTTCATTTATTTAAATATTATATAATAGTGTCAATTTCTATCTATTTACAGAGGATATCCAGGGGGCGAGTGCATGGCTCAATCAGAATTTAACCAAAATCTACGGGAGCAAGGGCAATCACGTGCAAGAGTTATTATTCTACGTGTGAATAATCCGGGATACAACACTAATACTTTAGACATCGCAGACATAGAAGATATCATTCATTTACCTCAAGCTATAGAGTTAGCTAATGCATTTCAATCTGCACTAGTACCTACTACATCCAACTTCGGGGAGGACACATTAAGATTTGATGTAGAAAGGGGATTAGGAATAGCTACTCACGTTTATCCTAGAGCTATAAATGTGAATTATGTAACACGTACTTTATCACAAACTAATAATCAAGTACAGTCCATGATAAATAAGGTGATAGAAGAGCTTAAATCTTTATTAGGAATTAATCTGGCTAATTCAGTGCTACAACAATTAACCACTGTAATTACAGAAACTTTTACAAACCTCTACGTACAACAGCAATCTGCTTGGCTTTTTTGGGGACGCCAAACATCATCACAAACCAATTATACTTATAATATCGTATTTGCAATCCAAAATGCCCAAACAGGTAGTTTTATGAAAGCTATTCCTATAGGGTTTGAGATATCTGCATATATTGCAAGGGAATACTTATTATTTTTTAATATTCAAGATTATGCAAGCTATAGTGTCAAAATACACGCAATTCAAGTTATGCAGCCATTGATTCATGAGAGTTTTCAACCCCTAAGAGGCATATTTAATATCATAACTTCCGTAAATAATAGAAGTGCTATTCAAATTACTGAATATTATGACGAAAATACACATGATTATCCTGTTAAGTTATGGGACTATAATAATATTATTAATCAAAAATGGATTTTAGTTTTTAATCAAACTACCCGTGCTTACAGTATTCAAAACCTAATAGCTCGCTATTTAGTACTAACATGGGATTCTACTCCTGGATCAAATAAAGTTTTTGCTTCTACTAATCGTTGGAACGATTCACAATTCTGGATTCTTGAAAGTACAGCAGATGGTTCCATTTTTTTAACAAATATGAAAGACACTCAATTTGTATTAGAGATAGAAAACTCTAGTACTACTAATGGGACAAATGTTATAGTCAATAGAAAAAATAATAATGCACAGCAAAAATTTTACTTAAATAAAGTAAACCAAGAGTTTCAGGATGGTGTATATAAGATTAAGACTGCCCTAAACAATAGTAGCGTTCTGCAGATGTCTGAAGATTATTTTGGTTATACGTCAGATTACTTTGTGAAATTATGGACCAACAATAATAATGATATTAACCAAAAATGGATTTTTGAATTTGATAGCACTAAATCTGCGTATCAAATTAAAAGTCAAAGGGATCCTTCCTTAGTACTAGCATGGACTTGGAGTGTACCTACTGTTAAACTCCCTATTCCAAATACCGATGATCATCTCTGGTTTCTTCAAAATGCTGGGTCGGGTACCTATTATTTTGTAAATATGACAGACACCCGATATGTTTTAGAAGTGGCTAGTTCTAGTACCACTAATGGAACGATACTTACAATCAATAAACGAAACGGAAATTTAAATCAAAAATTTTTGTTGGACATGATTAATTAATAAAAGATATTATTTATTAGTATAAGGCACGTAAATGATTGTATGATTAAAAGCTCAAATTACAAATAATGACTTTAACAGCAATAGTATTGATTATATAAGGGACGATACCGTATTAGTACATTTATCTCAATGGAAATAGATAGCCTGGTGAAGAATAAATATTCAATCCAAAATATATCCTGTCATTAAAACCGTATATTATATATTGCATTTGTTTTTGACATTGTTTGCTATTTGTATTTCATTTTATTCTAATACAAATAGCAAACATAAATTCGCATGAAATTCAATTTTTACACAAACTTATTTACATAATTAAATTATGAAATACTAAAATGTGTTCAAAACTGAATGGTATAGTGTAGTTAGTCAAATGAAAATTATAGCTAACTAAGTGATAAATTTGTATAAGACCATAAAATTCAGTACAAAAACTACATATAAATGCATGTAAAATAAAATAATCTTTATATATAAATTCATACAAAAAATCAATATATGAAAACAGTTTAAAATTCGTTATCTAACATGAATTGGTTAATTTAATCATGATTATAAGGAGTTAAATAGATCAACATAAGAAAAACCTTTATAAATTTAAATGTAATTTACTATAAAATTTTGCAATGAGTTATTTAGTATTTGATAATTCCTATATAAAAAATGAATTATATGGACACATACCAATATACGGAGATTCATGTAATTGAGTTCGAAATCCCTAAATGCTGTATTAGATTTTTATTTATACATCTTATTGTGCGTAAAAACGGTATTTCGTGCGAAGTTCTGAGATGTTTGTTTTTTCGCCTCTTTAAATATGCATCATTCACTCTCCTTTCGGGAGTATAAACATCTTTTAGTTTTAGATACATTCAACTATACACATTAATATCGATTACATGGTTGTTTCTTATAGCCAGTATATTTGCTTTTCCTAGCTTGATGGATGTGGGAGTAATCTTGGTTGTATAAATGATAGTAAAAATAAAAAAGACATAAATTAACGTAGATAGATAATTTATGTCTTTTTTAACTAAAACTAAATTGATGGTGTTGCAAAACTCATAAAT
>NZ_JXIS01000199.1:0-314 GCF_000836715.1 Bacillus sp. L_1B0_5
CCCTGTGAGAGTAGGACGTTGCCAGGCTTGTATTATTCCGCAGTAGCTCAGCGGTAGAGCTATCGGCTGTTAACCGATCGGTCGTAGGTTCGATTCCTACCTGCGGAGCCATTATGCTTCCATAGCTCAGCTGGTAGAGTACTTCCATGGTAAGGAAGAGGTCACCGGTTCAAGCCCGGTTGGAAGCTTGGAAAAAGTTTTTAAATTTTTGGCCCGTTGGTCAAGTGGTTAAGACACCGCCCTTTCACGGCGGTAACACGGGTTCGAATCCCGTACGGGTCACCACTTTTGGAGGATTAGCTCAGCTGGGAGAG